>JAGCZA010000057.1 GCA_017960525.1 Prevotella sp. | reverse complement strand
TGAAATTCATGCCGCAAAGGTACAACTTATTTTCTAAACCGCTGTGTTCTACAACGAGGTTTTAGCCGCTTTTGAACGCTAACTGGCTGAAAATCAAATGTAACTTTTTTAAAAAAAATTCAAAGTGTCAAAGTTGGGTTATGAGTCTGCAAGTCCTCCCTTAAATAAAATTCCATGTCACGAACAACGACACCGATGTCTGTGATTCGGACTTGCTCCCAGTCAGGGGGAATCGTGTAATCGTAAGCCCCTTGTGCCCAAGTTCCTCGCACAGACACAAACATGGCCATAAAGGCCAGCAGAAGCACAGCCATCCTCCTTTCAATGGAAATGGAACGGCGAATGTTTGGAAAGAGTCTCTTTTCTTTCACAAACTTATCATAAATTGTAAAAAAACAGGAATTCTTCTGCAAAAGTTCACAATTTTTTACAGAAAACTATTATTTATTTGAAAAAAAATGGCTTCCTTTCACTTTTTGTAACTTCTTACTCACGTAGGGGCTGGCTCCGTTACCAGCCCGCACAGGCACCCATTCCCCGCCCCTTAACCGTATTTGGGAGAATACGCCCAAACTATTGAACCCAGACAGATTATGAATGAGTAGCGAGAAACATACTGAATTGACCGTACCTTTCTATAGGTTTCCCGACATCTTTCCAAGGGTTCCCCCGGAGCAAAAGTTTAATCTACGACATTGAACGTTAAATCTGCGACAATGAACGTTAAATCTACGACAATGAACGATAAAACAATGTCTTTGTTTTAACTTTTTTGTCACCTCAACACAATGCGGGCGGGTTGCTGCTGCAACTCGCCCGCTGATTTTCTTTAACGCAAGTAGATGTGATGCTTACTTCTTGTTCAGGGCCAGGTCTATCTCCACGGCGATGCTGACGGTGGCACCCACCATCGGGTTGTTGCCGATGCCCAGGAAGCCCATCATCTCAACGTGGGCGGGCACTGAACTGGAGCCTGCAAACTGGGCGTCGCTGTGCATACGGCCCAGCGTGTCGGTCATACCATAGGAAGCGGGACCGGCGGCCATGTTGTCGGGGTGCAGGGTGCGGCCTGTACCGCCACCGCTGGCTACTGAGAAGTAGGGCTTGCCAGCAAGCACGCGCTCCTTCTTGTACGTACCAGCCACGGGGTGCTGGAAGCGGGTGGGGTTGGTCGAGTTACCAGTGATGGACACATCAACGTTCTCCTTCCACAGGATGGCCACGCCTTCGCGCACGTCGTCGGCACCGTAGCACTTCACTTTGGCACGGGGACCGTCGCTGTACGGTGTCTCCTTCACGACCTTCACCTCGCCGGTGTAGTAGTCGAACTGCGTCTGCACATAGGTGAAGCCGTTGATGCGGCTGATAATCATGGCGGCGTCCTTGCCCAGACCGTTCAGGATGACGCGGAGGGGCTTCTGGCGAACCTTGTTGGCCTTCTCGGCAATCTTGATGGCACCCTCGGCGGCAGCGAAACTCTCGTGTCCGGCCAGGAAGGCGAAGCACTCGGTCTCCTCGCGCAGCAGACGGGCGGCCAGGTTACCGTGGCCCAGGCCCACCTTGCGGTCGTCGGCCACACTTCCGGGAATACAGAAACTCTGCAGGCCGATACCGATGGCCTCGGCGGCCTCGGCAGCGCTCTTCACACCCTTCTTGATGGCGATGGCGGCGCCACAAACGTAAGCCCACTTGGCGTTCTCGAAGCAGATGCCCTGGGTCTCCTCACACATCAGGTAGGGGTCGATGCCTGCCTTGTCGCAGATTTCGTTGGCCTCCTCGATGCTATTGATTCCGTTCTCTTTCAGAGCGGCCAGCACCTGGTTGATGCGACGCTCGTAACTCTCGAATGATACTTTTCTTATCATGGTTCTTTCCTCCTTTACTCTTTGCGTGGGTCAATAGCTTTCACAACACCCTGCTCGGCCTTGGTGCGGCCATAGCTGCCGGTGAACTTCTTCACAGCCTCGTTGGCGTCCATACCGCCCTTGATGGCTTCCATCATCTTGCCCAGATGCACATACTCGTAACCGCAAACCTGGTTGTCCTTGTCCAGGAACTGCTTGGTGATGTAGCCCTCGGTCAGTTCCAGATAGCGTGTGCCCTTGGCCACAGTGCCATAGAGCGTACCAGTCTGCGAGCGCAGTCCCTTGCCCAGGTCCTCCAGACCGGCACCAATGACGAGACCGCCCTCGGAGAAGGCGCTCTGCGTGCGACCATAGACAATCTGCAGGAACAATTCGCGCATAGCCGTGTTGATGGCGTCGCAAACGAGGTCGGTGTTCAGGGCCTCAAGGATGGTCTTGCCCGGCAGAATCTCGCTGGCCATAGCGGCAGAGTGGGTCATGCCCGTGCAGCCGATAGTCTCGACGAGAGCCTCCTGGATGATGCCGTCCTTCACGTTCAGGCTCAATTTGCAGGCACCCTGCTGAGGTGCGCACCAGCCAATACCGTGGGTATAGCCCGAAATGTCCTTAATCTCTTTGGCCTGAATCCACTTGCCCTCTTCGGGGATGGGAGCCGGCCCGTGGTTGGGACCCTTGGCCACAACGCACATGTTTTCTACTTCTTTTGAATAAATCATAACGATGATATAAATTAATAATGGGGTTATCGTGGCTGCAAAGTTACGCATTTTTCTCGAAACCACCTAATAATGATGGCAAAATCTTTCAAAATCAGGTTTTCTTGATGTAGTCGTTATACACTTTGATGCCAAAAACGATGAGACTGCACGTGGTAGTGATGAGGTTGGTGATGAACAAAGCCCAGAGCATGTCGGGCTTGTGCAACAGCCCCTGGAGCATAAAGCAGGTGCTGCCGATGCCCATCATCAGGAAGGTGGGCAGGGCTATGCCATCGGTCTCGCGTGTTCGGATTGTGTGGATGGCCTGCGGCAAATAGCCCAGAATCATAGTGATGCTGGCCACCCAGCCACATATCTCAAAGAACAATCCTTGTTCCATCTCAGTTTCTTGATTTGATGATGTTCACACTAAAGACTCCTGCCACAAGCAGGGCACAGCACACAAACAGCATATTGGGCTGCGACCCCATAATGGGCACGATAAGCATATTGAGCAGGCCGGCAACAATCTGCGGCATGCAGATGGCGCAGTTGAACAAGCCCAGATAGGTGCCCATGTGCGGACGGCCTTCCAGCGCATTGGTGACCAGCGTAAAGGGCAGGGCCAGCATGGCAGCCCAAGTGCATCCCGTCAGAGCGTAGGGCAGGAACATCAGCCACTGGTCGTGAATGAAAGGAACCATCAGGAAACCTGCGGCACCAATGGCCAAACTGAGTGCGTATGCGCCCTTCAGGCCCAAACGGTGCTCGATGGCCGGCAACAGCGATGCCCAGAGCACGCTGGCTACGGCCTGGACAGCCAACACAATGCCCACCCAGTCGCCTGCTGTCTGGAACTCTGGTGAATTGCCATCGGTAGTGTTCCAGCAATTGTCGGCTATGGCTCCCGTGGAGTGAATCCACATAAACTGGAAGGCAGCCCAGCAGAAGAACTGCACCAGAGCCACACGCCAGTAGTTGGACGGTGCCTCACGGAGCAACTTCATAATGTTCACCTTCTCTTTTTGCTGCTCCTCGGTGGTGCCATGATACTGCGCATACTCCTGCGGCGGCATCTCCTTCACCTTCATCGACGTGTAGATGACACAGGCTATCAGAATGGCGGCTCCCACGTAGAAGGCCATCTTCAGCGACATAGGCACGCCCTCGGAGGCATCCTTGCTGAAGCCTATCCAGGCCATAATGAAAGGCAAGGCGAAGCCCACCACCTGACCGCTGTTGCAGAGGAAACTCTGCAAGGCGTAGGCCAGGCCCTTCTGCTTCTCGTTTACCATGTCGCCAACCATCATCTTGAAAGGTTGCATCGCCATGTTCAGGCTGGTGTCGAGGAACATCAGAATGATGGCACCCAGCAACAGGGCCACCCAAATGACGTCGCTCAGACGTCCCGCATTGGGAAGCAGCGTCATCACCAGGACAGCCATCAAGGCTCCCGCAATGAGATAGGGGATGCGCCGGCCAAAGCGCGTCCAAGTCTTGTCGCTGGCCACTCCCACGATGGGCTGCACTATCATACCCATCAACGGGGGCAGAATCCAGAAGAATCCAAGACTCTTAGGGTCGGCTCCCATAGTCTGGAAAATGCGCGACACATTACCACTCTGGAGCGCAAATGCTATCTGCACTCCAAAAAATCCGAAACTCAAATTCCAGAGTTTCCAAAACGACAAATCCGGTTTCTGTTTCATTTTCTATGCCCCCTAAGTTAGGGGGATGGGGGTCTGAACAAGCGTTAATGCAAACCCAATAAAGTTTATTCGTGTTATGGATAAGGGGGAAGGACGCCTGCGCTTGTTCAGACCCCCAACCCCCTAACTTAGGGGGCTTTAGTCACCTGGTTGTTCCCCGGATGATGAGGCGGGTGCGGACGATGCGCTTCTCGGCACGGTCGAGGGGGATGGTGCCCTCCACATGGCCGATGAGGATGTTGGCGGCCTCTTCGCCCACACGGACGCCACGCTGCTCGACAGTGGTCAACATCGGGTCACACGAGATGGCACGCTCACCATTAGTGAAGCCGCAGATGCTGATGTCCTCGGGCACGCGCAACCCCATGCGCTTCACGGTGTAGAGGATGCCGATGGCCGTGTCGTCGTTCACGGCAAAGAAGGAGTCTGGATAACTGTCGCCGTCGAACAGGTCGGGTGTAATCATTTCCGCGTCCTGACGGTTGTCGCAGATGCGTGTCAGTTCAGGCACAAAGGGCAGACCGTGCTTAAGTAGGGCGTCCTTGTAGCCGTTGAAGCGGTTCTTCGCTATCTCCAGGTTCATCTGCGACCCGTAGTAGGCAATGTGTCGGCAGCCCGTCTCAATGAGGTGGCTCACAGCGTTGAAGGCACCCATATAGTCATCGACCACCACGCGGCTGGCATTCACGCCCGTGCAAATGCGGTCATAGAACACCAGCGGCACCCCAGCATCCTGCAACCGCTGGAAGTGTTCGTAGCGCTGCGTGTCCTTAGCCTGGCTGACGATGATGCCGCACACCTTGCTCTCATAGAACGACTGGCACAACCGCACCTCGCGCTCGTAACGCTCACCGCTCTGGGCCACCATAATGCGATAGCCGTGGGCCTCGGCCTCCTCCTCAATGCCCTTCAGTATGGACGAGAAATAGTAGTGCACCAGTTCAGGAATGATGACGCCAATCACCTTCTGCGGCTGCACGCGACTGTGGCGCAAACTCTCCGCCAGCAGGTTGGGTGTGAAGTTGTGTTCACGGGCAAACTGCTGTATCTTCTGTCGCTGCTGCTGCGAAATGCGGGTCGAATCCTTCAGGGCACGCGACACCGTCGCCACGGAAACCCCCAGTTCCCGTGCGATGTCTTTCATTGTCAGCGGAGCACTCTTTTCCATCATACTGTGTGCAAAGATAGTGCAAACTTTTTACACGCGTGCGTCTATTACTTATTTATTTATAAGGCAGGAGTGTGCAAACGTTTGCGCTTTCTATCTTAACGAATTTAAGCAAAAAATCGTACACGGAGTATGAAATTATTTTAATTTTGCACCAAATTATGCCAATTAACATATTACTATAATTTAATAACTAACAACTAATGTAAAGATGAAGCAGGTAAACATTCTATTACCGATGAGGACGCTGGCACTTCTGCTGGTCATGTTTCTCACGGTAGGGGCCTTTGCACAGCAGATTACTGTGAAAGGCCATGTGAAAGATGCCACGGGCGAAGCCGTCATCGGAGCAACCATTCGTGAACTGGGCACCCAGAATGCCGCAGTGAGCGACTTCGACGGAAACTTCACCCTGAAAGCCAACCAGGGAGCCGACATCCAGGTGACTTACATGGGCTACCAGCCCGCCACCGTGAAGGCAGCCCCGAGTGTGGAAATTACGCTACAAGACGATGCCACGCTGCTTAACGACGTGGTGGTTATCGGTTATGGTGTTGCCAAGAAGAGCGACCTGACCGGCTCGGTCACCGCCCTGAAGCCCGACACCAAGAACAAGGGCGTGGTGGTCAACCCGCAGGACATGATGCAGGGTAAGATTGCCGGTGTGAACGTCACTTCCGACGACGGTACGCCCGGCGGCAAGATGAACATCCGCATCCGTGGCGGTTCGTCGCTAAATGCGTCAAACGACCCGCTGATCGTCATCGACGGCGTGCCTATGGACAACAATGGTGTAAAAGGTGTGTCAAACCTCTTGGCAACCATCAACCCGCAGGACATCGAATCGTTCAACGTGCTGAAGGACGCATCGGCCACAGCCATCTACGGTAGCCGTGGTTCTAACGGTGTCATCATCATCACCACGAAGAAGGGCCGCAAGGGCCAGAGCCTGCAGGTGTCATACGCCGGCAGCATGACCGTGAGCACCAACAAGAACACGCTCGACGTGATGGACGGCAACGAGTACCGCGCCTTCATCGAGAAGATTTGGGGCAAGGAGAGCACAGCCTACCAGACCCTTGGCACGGCCAACACTGACTGGCAGAAGGAAATCTTCCGCACTGCCATCAGCCACGACCACAACGTGACCGTCTCCGGTGCTTACAAGGACCTGCCCTACCGCGTGTCATTGGGCTACACCGACCAGCAGGGAACGCTGAAAGGCTCTGACTTCAAGCGTTTCACCGCTGCCCTGAACCTCAATCCCTCGCTGCTTGACGACCACCTGACGCTGAACCTCAACGGCAAGGGCATGTTCGCCCACTCCACCTTCGCCGACGGCGGTGCCGTGGGAGCAGCCTTCCGCTTCGACCCGACGCAGGACCCCCACGCCTTCACCTCACCAGTCCACAAGGAGATGCTGGGCAGCGACCTGCAGAAGACGATGAACAACTTCGGCGGCTACTTCGAGTGGCCCACGGCAGGTGCCTACGGCGACAGCGAATGGCCCTACACCTTCTACCGCCAG
This sequence comes from Prevotella sp., assembly GCA_017960525.1. Classification (GTDB taxonomy): domain Bacteria; phylum Bacteroidota; class Bacteroidia; order Bacteroidales; family Bacteroidaceae; genus Prevotella. The sequence goes on along the minus strand of JAGCZA010000057.1, from coordinate 10,998 downwards.
GCCACACAGAACCCGCTGGCCATGCTCGACCTGGTGAAGGAGTCGGCCTACAGCCGCGCCTTCATCGGCAGTGCCGACATCGACTATAAGATTCACGGCTTCGAGGACCTGCGCCTGCACGCCACACTCGGTGCCGACATCTCGAAGGGCCGCCAGCACCGCATGGGCAGCCCCATGTCGCCGCAATACACATACTACGGCAGCTACGGTGCCGAAGAGATTCTGAAGCGCAACCTCTCCTTCTCGGCCTACGCCCAGTACTACAAGGACTTTGCTAAGATCCACCACTTCGACATTATGGGTGGCTATGAGTGGCAGCGCTTCTGGCGCTCAGAGTACAATGACTATATTGGCTATTATCCCTCTACGGCTGGTGCCAACGCCGGCAAGGAGCGCGACCATACGCCTTACAGGTTCAAGACTGAGAACTACCTCGTCTCCTTCTTCGGACGTATGAACTACATCTTCGACGAGAAATACTATCTGACCGCCACCATCCGCGACGACGGCTCCAGCCGCTTCAAGGACCACTGGTCACTGTTCCCCTCTGTGGCACTGGCCTGGAGAGTGAAGAACGAGAGCTTCCTCAAGGATGTTGAGGCCCTGAGCGACATGAAGGTCCGCTTCGGATGGGGTAAGACCGGACAGCAGGACGTGAACAACGACTATGCCTGGATTCCCACCTACTCCATGTCGACCGGCACCAACGGTTTCTATCCCATCACCGGTAGTGGCGTGCTCTATCGTCCCGACAACTTCACGCCCGACCTGAAGTGGGAGACCACCACCACCACCAACGTAGGACTCGACCTGGGATTCATCAACCAGCGACTGACCCTGAGCGTGGACTACTACTACCGCAAGACCACCGACCTGCTGAACTATGCACCCACCGTGGCCATGTCGGCATTCCGCAACCAGGCCTGGCAGAACATCGGCTCGCTGAAGAACACCGGTGTGGAAGCCACCATCGGCATCAAGCCCATACAGACCAACGACTGGTTCTGGCAGATTGACTACAACATCACTTATAACAAGAACGAGATTACCGACCTGTCAGGCGTATCGACCGACGGCGCCCCCGTGCCTAATACGGGTATCACCATCGGCACCGACAAGTATCTGCAGTATCACCAGGTGGGCCATCCCATGAACTCGTTCTATGTCTATCAGCAGGCCTACGACGAGAACGGCAAGGCCATTGAGAACGCTGTGGTGGACCGCAACGGCGACGGCCAGATTACCAACGACGACCGCTACTTCTACAAGAGCCCGGCAGCCCCCGTCACTATGGGCCTGTCCTCACGCCTGGAGTACAAGAACATCGACTTCGGCTTCTCGCTCCGCGCCAGCTTCGACAACTATGTGTTCAACAACATCGAGTCGGGCCAGGCCAACGTGCAGCCCAACGAGGTGTGGGCACTCTCAACCTACCTTGGCAACCGCACCCCGAAGGCTGTTGAGGACGGCTGGCAGACCAACGACCCCACCGCCCTGCTCTCCGACCGCTACGTGCACAACGCATCGTTCCTGAAGTGCGACAACATCACCCTGGGCTACTCCTTCAACGACCTGTTCAAGGGCAGCAGCTACAAGGGTCTCTCCGGCCGTGTCTATGCCACCGCCAGCAACGTGTTCACCATCACGAAGTACGATGGCCTCGACCCAGAAGTGTTCAGTGGCTACGACAACGAGATGTACCCGCGTCCATTCTCGGTCATCGTCGGACTTAACCTGAACTTCTAAGACAAAGCAAATCAGTAAATCGAAAATCAGTAAATCGAAAATCACTATGATGAATATCAGATATTTCAAGACAATAGTCCCTGCAGCAGCACTTCTGCTGACAGCAGGCCTGAGTTCGTGTACGGGCGACCTTGATGTCACCCCCATCAACCCGAACCTGGCCCTGGAGTACGACGCCGACGGCCTGTTCAACAAGTGCTATGCCAACATTGCCCTGCAAGGCAACGGCGGTGCCAACGGCGACTGCGACATCGACGGACTCGACGGCGGTACCACCGGCTTCGTGCGCCAGATGTGGAACTCCAACGAGCTGACCTCCGACGAGGCCCTCTGCTCCTGGGGCGACGACGGCATACAGCAGTTCTGCTACAACACCTACGATGCCTCGCACCCCATGCTCAACGGCTACTACGCACGCCTGACCACGGGCATCTCCTACTGCAACCAGTACATCAACGTGGCCGGCGGACAGGACGCCACCAAGACGGCCGAGATTCGCTTCATCCGCGCCTTCGAGTACTATCTGCTGATGGACGCCTTCGGCAACATCCCGTTTGCCACCGAGCTGACCAACCCTGCCCGCATGACCCGCGAGGAGGCCTACAACTGGATTGAGCAGGAACTGCTCGACCTGGAGCCGGGCCTCTCCGACGCCAAGGCCAAGAAGAGCACCGACGCCAACTATGGCCGCGTGGACAAGGCTGCCGCCTGGATGCTGCTCATGCGCCTCTACCTGAACGCCGAGGTCTATACCGGCACCGCCCAGTGGGCCAAGGCTGCCGAGTATGCCAAGAAGCTGATGGACAGCGACTACCGCCTGAACACCCAGGGCACAGAGTACTGGAGCGCCTACCAGATGCTCTTTATGGGCGACAATGGCGAGAGCAACGCTGCCTACGAGGCCGTGTTCCCCATCCTCTGCGACGGTCTGAAGACCACCAGCTGGGGCACCTCGCTCTTCCTCATCGCCTCCACCTTCGACGGTGCCATGCACGCCAACCGCTATGACAGCAACGAGGCTGCCACCAACGGCACGCAGGAGAAGTGGGGCGGCAACCGCGCCCGCAAGAACTTGGTGCTGAAGTTCTTCCCCGACGGCAACGTGCCCAATGTGCCCTCCTACCAGATGGCCGAGACGGCCGGCGACGACCGCGCCCTCTTCTGGGGTGTCGACCACACGCTCGACAACGTGCTGGGCTTTGCCGGCGACTTCTCCGACGGCTTCGGCGTGGCCAAGTTCATCAACTACAAGTCTTCAGGTCCCGCCGTGCTGGGTTCTGACGCCCAGTTCCCCGATGCCGACTTCTTCATGTTCCGCCTGGCTGAGGCTTACCTGACCTTCGCCGAGGCCACGGCCCGCCAGAACGGCGGCAACGCCACCAGCGACGGCATCGTAGCCCTGAACGCCCTGCGCAGCCGTGCCCATGCCTCGCACAAGTCGAGCTTCACCATGGACGAGATTCTCGACGAGTGGAGCCGCGAGTTCTACTTCGAGGGCCGTCGCCGCGTGGACCTCATCCGCCACGGCAAGTACGGCGGCGACAACGTGAACTACAACTGGGCCTGGAAGGGCGGTGTGAAAGAAGGCCGCAACTTCCCCGCCACCCGCAACGTCTTTGCCATCCCCGCCGCACAGGTGAAGGGTGCCATCATCCAGAACCCGGGATACTAAGGAACTGTAATTGTAAACAAGTAAATTGTAAATCATTATGAAACATCTTTTTAAATCCATTATAGGGCTTGCCTGCTGCGTTTGCCTCTTTGCCGCCTGTGCCGACGACAATGACTCAAACCCCACAATGCTGAAGCCCACAACGTTTACGCTGAATAACACGCCCTACGCTTCGGCCACTATCGACCTGGGCACATCTACGGGCATTCCCTTCACCTGGAACCAGCCCAACTATGGTTTCCCCATTGTCACGCAGTATCAGTTCCAGGTACATCCCTCTACTACGGTTCTTCCCAGTTATGATGGCAACGACTACACGACCATCGACGACGTGTTCACCACCGCCACTGGCATTCTGAACACCAACAAACTGACCAGCGCCATCAACGAGTATCTGGGTTGGACAGAACTGAACGAGGAACAGGCAGCCAGCCTGCCTGAAACCGTACAGGCTTTCATCCGCGTGGCTGCCCATGCTGCAGGCACAGACACTATCTATTCTAATGTCGTAGCGCTCACGCTCGTTCCCAGCCTCGTCGTGGCTCCATCGTTCCCCGAATTCATTTACATGATGGGTAACTTCAATGGATGGTCCGATCCCGTGGCTCTGCGCAGCCCTGCACAGGACGGTCTCTTCAGTTGCTTCCACTGGCTCAACGGCGGCTTCAAATTCCGTCCCAACGAGAACAACTGGGATGGTGACTGGGGCCAGGATCCTGCCGGACCCTTTGGCACGCTCATAGTCGACGGCGAGGAAGACTGTAACGACGCAGGCAAGAGTTTCCCCGACGAAGCACAGCCTGAAGGATTCTACCAAGTAAATGTTGATATGACAACCATGACGTGGAGCATCACAGCCATTACTTCCGTCAGCATCATCGGTGGCTTCAACGGATGGGGCGGCGACGTGGAGATGACCTACAACACAGATGGTGGCTATTGGGAGTGCACCACGAGCGAGGTGGAAGGCGAATTTAAGTTCCGCGCCAACCACGACTGGGCCATCAACTGGGGCGGCTCTTTCGACAGCCTGACACAGGACGGCAGCAACCTCTCAGTCGATGCTGGCACCTACACCTTCAAACTCTACCTCACACATGAGGGCGACAGCCATGTTGAAATCACACAGTAACACTCCTAACACTCAGAAACAAGTATGAAAAAGATATTGTTATTCGCAGGCATTGCCCTCTTTGCGGCAAGCTGCACAGATGACTATACCGACTGGGCCGGACTTCAGCGCAATGCCGCTGAAGAGGCCAAGACGGTGAACGTGTCGATAAACCCCGTGGCTGGCGACATCAACCTGGCCAGCCTGGAAGGCGACAGCGTCAAGCTGTTCACTCCCACTGTCACCATCAGCGACGAGGCTACCAGCAACTACCTGATTCTCTTCAGCAACGGAGAGGAAGGCATCGAGCCGGTATCGCTGGAGGCCGACAGCGAAGGCCGCGTGCTGAAGTCTGACCTGCAGGATGTAGTCGTCGATTTCTTCGGCGCACGCCCTGTGGCCCGCACCCTCATCATGGACGTCACAGGCTACACGCTGGTCAATGGCCAGAGCATCAGGAACGCGCTGGGCAAGGCTTCCGTCTCGGTCATCCCAGAGGCACCGGAGATTGAGGCAGCCTACTACCTCACTGGCACGCTCAACGGTTGGGTCACCACCGACACCACCTACAAACTGACCAACGACGGTAGTGACCCCTACGAGAATCCCATCTTCAAGTTGCGCATCCCCGCACCAGAGGACGGCAGCAATGTGGAGTTCAAGATGACACCAGAGTCAGGACTTGGCGGCGACTGGAGTGGCTGTCTGGCAGCCGGCGAAGATGGCAAGTTCAACTACAACAACGAAGGCGGCAACTTTGTCATTGTTGCCGACCCGGATGCCCTCTTCTACGACATTGTCTTCAATATGCTCGACCAGACATGGTCGGCTACGCCCGTTGGCTTCAACGAGTACATCTATGAGATTGGCAACGAGAGCGGCTGGAGCGAGCCTCATGCCCTCCACGGCAATGGTACAGGCCAGTACAGCGCTGTCATCTACCTGGATGGCGAGTTCAAGTTCAAGCCTAACAAGGACGACTGGAACGGCGACTGGGAGAAGGCTTCCGGCGATGCTACAGGCGGTACCCTTACCCCCGATGGCGGTCCTAACATGGATGGCGTAGACGCTGGTTTCTACTTCATTCAAGTTGACCTGAAGGAAATGACTTACAAGATTACGTCTGTAACCTCCATCAGTATCATCGGTTCCGTCCGAGGCGCTTGGGACACCGACGTGGATATGACCTACAACGAGAACCTGAAGTGCTGGGAGGCTCGCGAGACGCTCAACGCCGGCGAGTTCAAGTTCCGTCTCAACCACGACTGGGCTATCAACTGGGGCGGCACCCTCGACGACCTCGTCCAAGATGGTGCCAATCTGCAACTGGCAGCCGACGGTCCCTACATCATCCGCCTCTATCTGAGTGGCGAAACTCCCGCTCGCTGTACTATCAAGGAAGACAGTGGCTATCCCGATTTCTTCTATGAGATAGGCAACGAAGGCGGCTGGAGCACCAGCCATGCTCTGGCAGGCGACGGCAATGGAATCTACCAAGGCTACTATTGGCTCGATGGTGAATACAAGTTCAAGCCCAATGCCGACAACTGGGACAATGATCTGGAGTATGTCGAAGGCACGACCACCGGTGGTACGCTCACCGACGGCGGCGGCCCCAACTGTCCTGATCCGGGTGCTGGTTTCTACCAGATTAACCTCGACCTGACGGCAATGACCTTCAACCTGCTGAAGATTGAAAGCATCAGTATGATTGGCGGCTTCAACGGATGGGGCGATGACCTGGAGATGACCTACAACACGACTGACGGCTGCTGGGAGGTGACCACCGACGCTGTGTCGGGCGAGTACAAGTTCCGCGCCAACCACGACTGGGGCATCAACTGGGGCGGCACCGAGACCGACCTGTCGCAGAATGGAGCCAACCTGAACATCGAGGCAGGAACCTATAAGTTCCAACTCTACATCAGCTATGCTGGCAACAATAAGGTTGTCATCACGAAGCAATAACGAGACCCCTTTTTCACAGTTGAGCAGCCATATCTGCTTACGAACAACAGAATCCGGCGGACTGCACATCCAAGTAGCAGTCCGCCGGATTTGGTCAAGATTGGTAACCGTCCTATCCCAGCAGTCGGCGGGAGAAGTAGCGGACGGGGTACCACACGGCGAGAAATCCCACAACGATGACGGTGACGAAGACAAGCACCACGTCCCAGGGATGGACGCTCACAGGATAGGCATTGATGACGAAAGCCCCTTCACTGCGGCCCAGGGTGATGATGCCATACTGCTGTTGCAGCCAGCAGAGCAGCAGGCCCAGCAGGATGCCGGCAACGGCTCCGATGACGGTGATGAGTCTCCCTTCAAAAAGGAAGATGCGGGAGATTTGCCTATCGGTGGCCCCCAGGTGTCTCAGGGTAGCCACGTCTTTGCGCTTGTCGATGATGAGCATAGAGAGAGAGCCGATGATGTTGAAGCAGGCAACAATGAGGATGAATGTGAGGAAGATGTAGGCAATGAGCTTCTCAATCTTCATAATGCGGAACGTGTCGTCCTGCTGCTCGTAGCGGTCTTCCACGCGGTATTTGTCGCCGGCCAGCCGCTTCATTTCGGCCTTCACCTGCTCGAAGTTACTGCCAGCCTTCAGCCGCAGCTCCAGTGCTGAGACCATGCCTTGCTGGTCGAAGATACGGCGAGCAAAGCCGATGGAGGTGATGATGTAGCCCCGGTCGTACTTGCCCTGCATCACCTCGAAGAGCACCCCCGGTGAGAAAAGTTCGTCCTCGACGAATCCGCTGGCGGGGTCGTCCATTTCCAGCTGGCCTTCGCGGCGCGGGGCGTAGATATGGAGCGGCTCGTCGAAGTAGACTCCCAGCCCCAGCTCGTATGCCAGTCGTATGCCAGGAATTCCGTATTGCAGGTCGGCGGCGTGCAGCTCAAACGTGCCATCGCCAAAGAGTATTTCCCTGATGTGCGTCAGTTGGTCGAAGTTGTCTTCCACGCCCTTGATGCAGACCATGGCTTGTCGCCCTTTGTAGACAGCCAGAGCCTGGTCCTCGACCGTTTCGGTGGCCACATCCACTTGTGGAAGTTCCCTGATACTGGTCAGGATGGGGTCATCGGCGGGGACGGTTTTCCCCTCTGTGGGTGTCACTTTCAACTGTGGGTCGAAGGCCGTGAAAAACGAGGCCACCAAGTCGCTGAAGCCGTTGAACACACTTAGTGTCACCACCAATGCCATTGTGGCCACGGCCACTCCCACTACGGAGATGCCGCTAATCAGGTTGATGACGTTGGTCGATTTCTTTGAGAAGAGGTATCGGCGGGCTATGTAAAAAGGAAAATTCATGGGTGCAAAGGTAGGCATAATATTCCGATTCTCCAAGCAATCGGGCATAATTCTTTGAATAGGCACAAAAGAGGCAGCCTTTGGTTCTTTGTTTTAGAAAAAATGTTTACCTTTGTGCGCGTTTTTAATAGGACGAACCAAACTCAAAGTTAGGACGAACCAAACTCAAGGTTAGGACGAACCAAACTCAGAGTTAGGACGAACCAAACTCAGAGAGTGAAATACACTATTGGCATCCGCCTATCCTGAACGCATCGGGAAAGCTTGGAAAGGGGGTGTCGGTGTGTTCCTCGATGTGCGCTGGTGAGCTGCGCCGGCGCTATCCCAATCATTCTTGGCCCGACAATCCCTTGGAGGCGCCCCCGATGAGGGGAGTTTCCCCTAAATATTCATAAAAGAGGGCAGAAAAACCTTGCCCAGCTCTTTTTTTCGTCAAAAAAGAACTAACTTTGCGGCAAATTAGTAAATAATAAGTATAATATAACAATTAAAAACATCAAGAGTATGCATAGGATTATTCTATTGGCAGCATTGGTTTGTATTGCTGCACTGAAGGCCAACGCTCAGACGGCAGAACCGGAAAGCAAGGTTGACAAGATGCTTCGCCTGACGAAGACGGCGGACGAGAACCCTAAGGACTGGAATGCCCAGTTGGAGGCAGGACACTTCCTGCTCGACAAGGAGAATGGCTTGTATAATCAGTCGCAGGCCGCGAAATATTATGAACGCATTTATCATTTGGCTGTTGGCTATAACAAAGAGATACCCGACTCGGTGTTTCGCGAGGCTGGCATAATGTTGATGACGTTGTCTACTGACAAGAATAACCTAGATAAGTCTTTGTTCTACATAGACGAGATGATTCGTGCCCCCAAAGTCGGTGTGGATATACCTGACGAATACTTGAATTCGATAGTCGGTTGGGGTATGCTATACTGTATGATGAAAGAGGATTTTGCGAAATCATTGTCGTACATGATGGGTCTTCGCGAGAGTCTGGCCAAAAACAATACTCCGGGAATTGAATACACGGATGCGTTTACTGCGATAGTGTTTGAACGGTTGGTAGAGAAATACAAGAAAATGTTTAGCGACAAGGTTATGGAACTGACCTTTGATGACCAGAAGTATTATATCATTGCCATGAACGATTGGAACATAGAAAGTCCTCTTATGGGATGGATGCAGGAAACGGAAGGAAAGCCCACATTGCTATACGGCGAGGACGGCAAGGTCTATGACGACAAACATGGCCCGATGGAATACAGTTTCCAATATTACAAGGACGGGATTAAGCCGAAGGAGGGGGCAAATGCGAAGCTGGTTACCCCCACGCCCGAACACCGTCAACAGATGGTCGAGGCATACCGTAACTATATGAAGAAGGCAAAGAAAAACAAGAAATGAACGTAAAATTCAAGATGCCTAAGTTCGGGCGCAAACTGACTGGTGGTGGCATGGTGAAGGAACTGCTTCTGACCACGCTTGCCACCACCATCTCCATTGTGCTCACCTTTGGCACTGCGCAGTATTTTGAGGATCGGCAGACAGAGAAGGCGCGCAGGATGATAGCAATGACGATTATCAACGACATTGACCAGAGCATTGAAGTTGTCAAGAAACGCAAGGACGCTGAGGAGAAAGGCCATGAAGCCGCCTGCTATGTGATTGAGAACGAAGACCGGTTGGATAGTATTGGTGTGGATACGCTTATGATGTTCGTCAACTATGTCACCAATGCATCGTTCGATGCCGATATGGAGTTCAAGACCATGAACGAAAACATCTTCAACAGCAGTCAGGACACTTGGCGCACAATCAACGACAGGAAGTTCCTGAACAACGTGCAGGAGTTTTACAACCTCAGATTCTCGCTCGAACAGCAAAGCAAGGATTTGATAATCTTCAAGAAACCCCTCACAGTGGAAGAGGAATACGAGATGTTTATGGCTGTTAAGGTTGAGGATGCGGCAGCCATTTGCAGATGGCTGTTGAAAAACAAGCGCCTTAAGAACTACTTGGATTTAGTTTCCTCGCGCATGTCCGCCTATTTGGTTTTCCTGAGATTGACCACCAATCTGAATGAGGAAAACAAATTCCTGATGAACATTACTGAGCAGGATATGGAGGAATTCGTCAATCACACCTACATGGAGATACACCCGGCAAAAGAGAAGGACTTGATGGGAACCTGGAACGCCGTCTTGGTGGACGATAAAAACGAGACGTTCTACAACCTCCTGCCCGACCATACTTTCACCACACGCCAATCTGTCCGATGGGGAACCGCCTTCTTCAGACACAGGATGGTACAGCGTTTTTCACTGTCGGGCACGTGGGACGTCGAGGGCGATTCGCTGGTGATGCACTACGACATGAAGAGCTACAAGTTGGAAATCGATGATAGCGAGGTGACCTATCCGGCTGACATGGCAGCCAATGTCCAATGGTTTAAGGAAGGACTGGCCAGCGAGGAGATGAAACCCATACTGGTGAAGAAACTGGACCAGAACAGCCGCAGGGCACTGGCCACGAACATCGACAAGTCGGGCACGCGCCTGGAACTGACAGACGACAAAAAGGAAACCATCCACTATCAAAAGGAAATCAACAAATAATTGACAATCTGTGATAATTTGCGGCCAGTTTATGGCGAGAGTGTTCAAATGGGGTCTATTGGCGGTGGCCGTTTCGGCCTTGCTTGCTGCCTGCTCCACCACCAAGTATGTGCCCGAAGGGCAGTATCTGCTTGGCCAGGTGAAGGTGGCTGCCGATGATGATGCCCAATACGCGAACACCAGCCAGCTGAAGAGCTACGTGCGCCAGCAGCCCAACGCCAAGTGGTTCTCGCTGTTCAAGTTGCCGCTGATGACCTATTCGCTCTCCGGGCGCGACTCCACGAAATGGATCAACCGCACATTGCGCAATATGGGCGAGGCTCCCGTCATCTTCGACAGCCTGCAGGCCCGCCTCACCTGCCAGGACTTGCAGCAGCAACTGCGCAACGAGGGCTTCCTACAGGCGAAAGTGCGTATGGAGGCCACGCCCCACGGACGGAAGCGCATGGACGTGACCTACCACCTGACGCCCGGCCAGCCCTTTTTCGTGCACCGTCTCGACTACGTCTATGCCGACTCGGCCATCGCCACAATGCTGGCT
>JAGCZA010000056.1 GCA_017960525.1 Prevotella sp. | reverse complement strand
GGCTTATTTCCTGACGTACTTTTGGTCGTGCTGAATGAGGATGCCGCGTGAAGAATCATCGGCAGGTGTGCCGTCGAGACGATAGACGCGAGCCGAGGCGTTCTGCTGTTGTGTGCGAGGAGCATCGGTTATCCGTGTTGCGCTGCCTGTCTTCTCTGCGAATTCCGCACGAGCATTGGCCAACTGACCTATGAAACGCTCATGGTTGCGAATCAGCTGATAGAGCACCGAGCCGGCCATGCGGCCTGCATCGACGTCGCTCTGCCAGTGGTAGCCAGCGATGACGCGGCTCTGACCGAACTCATAGCCACGAGCGAGCAACTTCTCCATCGCTTCATTGGTCTGGTTGATGTCTGACAGCAGCAGCGCCGACGTCCAGAAGAAGACAGTATGGCCCGAGGGATAAGACCCCTCATAGCGGTGCTTCTCCTCCTTCTCGGGAATCAGCGTGCCCTCGTCGTAGTAGGCGTAGGGGCGCTGGCGGTTGAACGTAGCCTTGGCATCGTGATAGATGCTGTCGCACGAGGCGCAGACGTCCTGCAGGATGCTGTAGATCTCGGGTGTGCCCTCCTTCGTGATTTCCAGCCCGAAGAGCGGCCCCATCTCGTCGATGACGGTCTGCATGCTGTACACGGCATCGCGCTGTGCCTGGGCAGCACGCGCCTCATCCTGGCGCATCAGCTTGCCCCAGAGGTGCTGCGACTGGTCGGCCACGAAGCGGGCCGACTCGAAAGCGGGGAATGGCGGCAGAATCTTCGTCATGTCGGGCAGTTCCGACTTCTTGAAGTAGGCATTCCCGTTTACCTCGTCACCAGCCGCAAGGACTGTTGCGGCTACACTGAGCGTAAACGCTACAGTCAGTAAGATTGTTCTTTTCATTGCTATTATTATATCATCATTTACTCATTCGCTTGTCCCCGTGGCTGCTCTTAGCGGGCGCCGCCGATGTAGCCCTCGTCGCTGCCCCCGAAGATGAAGTCGTCTTCGGGATCAAGGTTGGTGCTGGTGGTGGTGAATGTGCTGCCAGCCAGCAGACGTGCATGCTGCTGGAGCAAGACTACCCGCATTGCGGGCTTCACGTATTCTTTCTTATTTATATCGCTATTTTCCTATTACTTAATCACGAGCTTTTTACCATTCTTTATATATATGCCGTGCTGCGAGGGCTTCTGCGAGAGTTTCCGACCGTCGAGAGTGAACCAAGCATTATCAGAATTCGTGTCATTCGTGTAATTCGTGGTCGTTATTCCTGTGCTCTCACCCTCGCCGAAGTTGAGGACGAAGGCGCGGGCCTGGGTAGGCAGGTCGCCGGCGGTGATGCCGTTGTGCAGGGCGAAGTAGGCGCGGCAGGAGCGGATGGTGAGGGCTGCCGAGGGATAGTAGAGGGTGTTGCCGGCGCCGAGGTAGAGGACGCTCCTGTCGTTAGCGGTCAGGGTGACGGGCGAGACGGTGCCCATCATATCGACGTACATGGAGCCGGCGGCACCGCCCATGATGCCGTTGATGGTGACGCCGCTGAACACGGGGGCGGTGATGTCGTAGTCGGACTCATGGCCATCATAGCCATCGGGCTTGGTCCACTTCACGAGGTAGGGCCTGCCGCCCTCGATGGCAATGGTCATCAGAATCAGTTTCTTTCTCATTGCTGTTTCTCTTATTATTGTTTACTCAGTTGTTCCTATATTCCTGCAACCGCGTGTCGGTTGGGATGGATCAGTTGGCGCCCTGGTCATCCCATTCCCAGGTGGAGTCGTCGACAAATTTGGTTGGCGGAGTCGCAAGATCCTGTGACGCGGTGAGCAGTCGCGTATGTCCGTTCAGCATGACGACGCGCATGGACGGCCTGATGTATATTCTTTTCTTGTCCATTGTTATTCTATTTTGCAACATGTTTTTTACCTTGGTGTATATAGATGCCCTGCTGTGGCTTGCCGCTGAGGCGATGGCCGTTGAGGTCGTAGTAGTGCTCCGTGCCGTCGTGGTCGATGGTGCGCATCACGGTCTGGTGGATGCCCGTCTCGTCGACGTCGCCGAAACTGGTGACGAGTGCCCTTGCTTCTGCTGAAGGCGTGACGGCGCGGAAGTAGGCGCGGAAGGGACCGACGTATGCCTTGGGCTGGTTCTCAGGCACCTTGTGCCAGTTGCCGTCGCTCTGCAGGATGTACTTTGGTCGGTTGGCATCATACAGATGCTCGTTGTCGATTTTAACACAGGTACCGACATAAGCGTAGTCGCCATTCTCATATTGCGAGCCAGTGCCGTGTTCCTGAACACTGCTTTCCGAAGCGGATTCAAGTGTAAAGGGGTCTCCACTCTCTACGACGAGATAGTAAGGCTGTCTGGCCGACGTCGTATAGTAGTCGCTACTGTTTTTGCCGACTTCTGTGAACACGACGGTGGTGACGTCGTCCTCGGTGGTGACCTTGTCGTAACGGTAGAGTTTCGCCCCCTGACCAGCTTTCAGACGGAACTTATAGGGGAGAAAGAGGGTGTATGCCTTGGGCTGATAGACGAAGTCAGATTCGTCGCCTTGTCCACAGGCGAGGGTAGTCCCGAACTTACGGTCGTAATGGGTTGAGACAGCGGTGAAATAGAATGTTCCCGCGCCTAAATTGATGCCTAAACGGTCGGTGAGATACAAGTTCATACACTCATAGCCACCATTAAGGTAGCCGTTCCTCAGGTTCACCACGTTAGGCTCGCTGCTAACATTGTTGTGAGCATAGCTGGCCTTGTTCATGATGAACAGCGTGTATTTGCTGGCATTGTAGAACGGGCTCGAGGACAGGCTTCTGTTCACGGTCCAGTCTGTGCCGGCTTCGCGGAGGTCAACGACGGTCAGGTCATCGCAGTTGGCGAAGGCGCCCGGCTCGATGGTGGTGACCGTAGAGGGCAGGGTAAGTATGCCCTGAATGGTGGTCTCGCAGCGAATGAGGCGTGTCTTTATCAGATCATATAATGTGTTGTTCTCGTAGCAGTAGGCGGTGTTGTCCGGATCTACGTAGAGTGATGCCACTTTAGGGCAGTTCTTCAACCAGCCGTTATAGGCCGAAGTGACACCATCGCCCATAAATAAATAGACCAGATCGGGGCAGTCGGCAAATGCCTCGGTACCGATGCTGGTGTAGCAGTCGGGGATGGTCATATAAGTGATGGCGCTGCCCTTGAAGGCACGATCGCCCACGGCTGTCACGGGCTTCTCCTTATAGGTTGTGGGAAGTTCGAGCTCGGTCGCGCTGCCTTCGTAGCCGGTGATGCTGTAGCTCGCACCTCCGTCGATAAGCGCGTAGATATAGCCGTTGGCATCCTTCATGCCTGCCCACGCCAGATAGGCGTCGGCCAGCGATGCTGGTACGGGGCAATCGCTGATGTCTTCATGGAAGTAGTACCACTTGTCATCGCCTAAGAGGTCTTTCAGTTTCAGTCCCTCCATATCGCTGACGGTAGCGCATCGTCGATTACCTGTCGCGGTAAACTCTAAAGCTTCTCCTGCGGCTACAGCCACGAGCAGCGATTCGTTGGCACTGAGGTAGGCACAATTGCTGACACTTGACTCGCTGTCGCCCTGATGCTGTCCGATAATGCCAGCGACGGTGGTTGCCGAGAGCGTGCTGCGTGAATAGCATCGGGCCACTTTCGTAGCCGTGCCGGCCTTACCCACGATACCGCCGGCAATGGTGGTGGCCTCGATGGAATTGCCTGCTGCACAGTCGCTGACGTCTGTAGCAGCGCTCTCGCCCACGATGCCGCCGGCAGCCGTGGAGCCCTTCACTTGTCCGTAGAAGTAGCTGTCGATGATGGTGGTTTCGTCGGCCTTGCCCACCAGTCCGCCGGCATTGCCCTCAATGGCCTCGGCGCAGTAATACTCGTCGCCATTTGTTGGCACGGCTTTATAGACCAGCACATCGTGAATCATGCTGTAGTTGGCATTGCCCACCACCACACCTACATTGCTCTTTCCCCTCAGACTGATGTTCTGCAGAATGAGGTTGCTGATGACGGCTCCGTCGGTATAGCCGAAAAGACCCACGTTGTCATCAACGTTGCTATTATCATCATGATAGGTCCTGACGTTCTTGATGGTATGGCCCTGCCCGTCGAACACACCCCGGAAGGGATGTGCGGCGGTGCCGATGGGTATCAAGGCATACCAGTTCTCGCGTTTGTCGCCATTCTGTATGAGGTCGGCCGTGAGTCGGATGGTGTAGTCGGCATAGTCGTTGCTACCGTTGTTAACATTTGTGGCTAAGTCATTTAAGTCGCTGAACGACGAAATGGTCATGGTCTGTGTCGGTGCGGCGGCCTCGCTGATGAGTGCGAAGGCGTCACCCCATCCCACCTGACCGTTGTATTTCGTGTTTCTGTATTTGCGGGCACTGGCGCGGGGCACGTAAAGTGTGCGCTGGGTGGCCAGTTTCGCCGTAGCGCTGGCGGTGCCCTCGTAGGCAAACAGGTCGTTGTATAGCCAGGCCGGTGCATCGGCGGCGTTACACTTCACCTCCGTCAGGTTCGGCAGGTTCACAAAGGCTCCGCCGCCTATGCGGTTCAGGGTCGAGGGCAGAGTAACCTTCTGCAGTGACGAACAGCCCACAAAGGCAAAGTCGCCAATCCAGGTGACACCCTCTTCTATCACAATCTCCGTCAGTTTGTTACACAGGCGGAAGGCCAGCTGGTTCACCTCTACAGAGTAGTTCTGCCCGCCGATGTTCACCGTGCCGGGGATGGTGATGGTGCCCTCGGTATATTGAGATATGCAGGCATTCTGTCCGTTGCCTATTAATATGCTGCTTCCGCTTCTGATAGCCTTGGCCTCAACGGTTTCGTTTTTGCCGTTCTGCAGGGTGTTCTGCAGGGTGACGGTGACAAGGTTCTTGTCAGCAGTAGCATCGCTCATAGTATGATCCTCGATGACCCATTTCATCAGCATGTAGTCGGGCGACGGCGAATCCATGAAATAGAAGGCCCGACCGGCTTTCACATGGTCTTCCCTCGTGTGATTGTCGAAGATATAGATGTCGGCATCGGCTTCATTCACCAGGTTCTTCGGTTTGGGGGCGTTGCGTACCGGAAATCTTTCTTTGGGAATAATGCCGTCGAAGAAGAATTCCTTGTACGTGTCATTAACGTAGTAGTTCAAGTCGTCCTGGTTGTTGATGAACGACAGCAGGTTGTCATAGGGCACCACCGTGTCGTAGGTGGAGTGGTAGAAGCCGATGCGGTGCTTGGGTCTCCATCCCGACACCCTCGCGTTGCTGGCCAGTGCGCGGTGCAGGTCTTTCATCACGCCCCGGTCTGACGGCACTGGTGAGTTTGAGCTCAGACTGTTGAAGTAGCCGAAGGCCGACTCTGTCATCATCTCGCTCAACTTGCCATACACGTTATCGCCGTCGTCATCGCAAAGCATCTGCCGCATCTCTTCGGCGCTGTAAGAATGTTCCGTCTGGGCGCCCTGTTCATCGGTGACGGTGTACTTCTGGCCATTCGCGCGCATGTTTCTGAACGCTTCGTTAATGTTATCCGTAGAGTACTGCCTATCTTTGTTTTCATTGCTCTTAGCGTTGATGAAGTCGATGACACCCGTCCGCAGGAATTTCTCCGAGAGGTAGTCGCTCAACTGGTGCTGTCGCATAAAGGGGTTGCGGTCGCACATGCCCTTCAGGATGAGCGGCATGACGATGGGCATCGACACATTGCCCTTCTTATGCTTTGTGCGGTTGGTGCCGTCGTAGGTCTCGCCATCGTCATTCATATAGTAGCCCAGGTGTGCCACGGGGTCGTATGGGCCGTCGCCGCATACCGAGCCGGCAAAGTGCAGCTCGCCGGCCAGGCCGTTCTCCTCGATGAAGCGGTGGGTGGCCAGCGCCACGGAGCCGCCCTGCGAGTAGCCCACGCACACGCTCTTCCAACCTTCCTCGAAACTGCTGAACGAGAAAAGGCCAATGTTTTGTTCATATAAGGCTAACCCTGAGCGCACGGCATCCACCACCTGACGGGCCGTCAGCTCCTGGTAGAGGTAGGGGTGGGCACGGTTCTTGGTCACGCCGTAACCCTCATAGTCGGGCAGGATGACCAGACAGCAGGGGTTGCGTATGGCATCGTAGCGGGTGTAGTCGATGAGCATGCCTACGTCGGTCATCCACGAGAGATGGCCGCCACTCTTGTTGTACTCCGTGGGGCACTCGAAGTTGCTGGTGATGGTGACGTGGCAGCCGATGATCAGGTTGTTGGGCCTGGCCATCGAGTTGTCTATCAGCATCCTCGTGGGCACAGCCATCAGCGACGACAGGATCACCTCGTTGCCGTCGGCATCCACCGAGGGATAAGTGTAGGAGTAGAGCTTGGCGCCCGTGGTTGATGTGCCGCCCTCGCTTGTCATTCCGCTGACACGCCTCCGGGCCAGCGCCGGACCAGGGTCCTCGTCGGGGCTCACCACCACGATGCCCTCGTCGGTGAAATAGGCATTGTTTACTGCCGTCACTTTCACGTCGGCTGCACTCACAGACCGCAACTGACTGACGTCTTGCTGTGCCCATACCCCCTGCACGACTGTGTACAAGAGGGCGATTGTCATAAATGCTTTTGTTCTCATTACTGTAAATTGTTTTACAAATGTTTCCTTTCGTTGTAGCTCTCGGAGGAGTCGCGCTCAGCCCCACGGACATTTACCTATGTATGAACCTCCGAAAGCCTTTGTGATAAGTTTGCAGGTTTCACGGGCGTCTCGGATTTGGGTCTTCTTTGTTTGTTTGCTTTGCGTATCTTCTCCAGCATCTGCGCTGCCCACTCTTCGGTGCTGGGCAGCTGGCAGCGGCAGTTACCCGTGGCTGAGTGTGTAAAGATGGTCTCGGCCTGGTCGGTGAGGGTCACTGTGCCGCGTCCGGAGAGCGAGAACAGGGCATCGCCCTCCACGGCCTGTATAACGGGCATCACATCCCACATGCGCTGTCCCGTGTTGCAGTCGCACTGCATATAGACCTGCTTGATGGGATGCGAGTCGGTCCACGAGACGTCGGCGATGACCTGCTCGGGCGTATATTCCACGTCCTGTCCTGCCTCCATCGGCGAGAACACCATATCGACCTCCTGCGGCCAGTTCTGGAAGAAGGGCTTGGAGAAGGTGATGACCTGGGCGAAGTTGAAGTCGGGTTCCACGGCCTCACCGAACACGACTCCCTGCAGATAGATGCATTTCACCTTGCGGCGCACCAGCTCCACGCCCGAGAGCGATGAATACTCGTCGGCCCCGGATGCCAGCAACTGTGCCAGACAGGTGACGAAGCCCAAGCTCACGATACTCACCGAGCGGTCGGGCTGCGCTGCCAGCAGACGGCGGTAAAGCTGCCAGCCGTCGGGCAGCGACGAATAGTCGGCTGTGGATTGGCTGAACATCGGCTGCCCCTCACCATCCTTCGTGTCAGCCACGTGAGCATAGTCAATCCACACCTTCGGCTCCTTGATGCCGTCGCGGACAAGGCCGACGGGCACATCGCCATGGCCGAAGTACGTATTCATCACGTCGGCAAAGGCCGCATTCTGTTCGCCCTCTCTGTCAACCATTACGCCGAGCAGGCGGCAACGTCCCTCATCCTCGTAGCGATAGAGCATCTCCAAAGCAAAGAGGTCATCAGTCGATGAGCCGATGTCGGTGTCGAGTATGACGAGCGGCATGCCCACATACTCGTCCTGCTGCTTTGTAGTGTCATCGTCATTGGAGCAGGAGGTAAGTACACTTGCGCCGCAGATTATCATTGTGGCGGCAAGCCCCAAAAGTCTTTTCTTATTCAGATTCATCTTATGGTATGTTCTATAAATTGAAGAAACAACGCGCAGCCGCTCCCCTTCCATCAAGGGGGGACTGGGGGTGGGGTCAGAATTGTTATTTTCCATATTTGTTTTCGCCTTATTCGAAAGTCGGCGGAAACACCGAGAGGATGAAGAAGAGAAGAATCATCATTTGCCCATATCGCTGTCGTTTTGTTTGTTATTACGGCTGCAATGATACGAAACTTTTTGGAATTATTCCTCGATTGCCCCTACCTTTTTATAGTTATCGTCCAATATGCTTTTTCATTTTCAAGACTCGGCGCACGCTCTGGTCGATGCGCTGTTCGGTAAGCCTGCCGTCCTCCACTGCCTTGACCACAGCATCGAAGGCCTCGATGAAGTTCTGCGGCCCCAGCACGATGTCGGCCCCAGCCTTGAGCGTCCCCACAGCGGCCTCGGCATTTGTGTACTGCTTGGTGATGGCACCCATCTCCATCGCATCGGTGATGATGATGTTCTGGTAACCCAGTTCGCCTCGCAGCTTCTCCTGCAAGATGATGGACGACATAGTGGCGGGAATGTCCGATCCCGTAACGTTGGGAGTAGCGATGTGGGCCGTCATAATCAACTGCGTACCCCACTGGATGCCAGCCTTGAAGGTAATCATCTCGCAGCCCGTCATCTGCTCCCAGGTCTTCAGGCTCTGCGCATAGCCGAAATGGGTGTCGGCCTTGGTGTCGCCATGTCCGGGGAAGTGTTTGATGCACCCCGTCACGCCGGCATCCTTCAGACCCTGCAGGTAGTTGACGACCATAGGCGCGGCCACCTCGGGGTCGTCGCTGAAAGCACGGGCTCCGATGACGATGTTCTCAGGATTAGTGTTCACGTCGGCCACGGGGGCGAAGTCGATGTCGAAGCCGTATTTCTTCAGGTAGGTGCCGATGGTGTTGCCGCAGTAGTAGGCATTCTGCGGGTCGCCCGTGGCACCGATGGCCCCCATCGACTCAAACTTCTCTACTTGGAAGTTCGCATTGTTGCCGATGCGGGCCACGCGGCCTCCCTCCTCGTCGATGCAAAGCAGCGGCGAGCCTTTCAGGGCGCGTATCTGAGAGATGAACCTGGCCAGCTGCGCCTCATCCTCGATATTATGGGCATAGAGAATGATGCCGCCCACGGGGTACTTCTCGTTTACGCCCAGCATCGTGGCGTTCACGGCCTGTAGCTTGATTTTCTTGATGTCGTCTGCACTGTTGTCGACGGTGCTGACCAAATTGAAGTGGATGGTGGTGTCAAGACACTCAGGGCGCACATAGAACAGCTGCCCCACTTTTTCGCGCAACGTCATCCGCTGCAACTGCGCCTCCACCTCGTCAGTCTGTACGACGGGGTCATCGTCATTCGTACACGATGTTAATATGCTTCCGCCGCAGATTACGAGGATGGCGGCGAGCATCCATAGCTTTGTCTTGTTCATACTGTTTTTTCGTTTAATTCGTTCTTAACATTCAGGCGGGCGACAATGCCACCGCTGATTGGGCGGTGCCTGTCCATAAGCTCGACGCGCCCACCCAGCCGAAGAGGCAGAAAAGAATCGCTTCCTTCATATTGTTTTTACGTTATGTCGTTGTCGTCTTCTTCTATCGTCACTTCTTTGGCATCGACGACCAAGACCCTTGAGGAAGTCTCGGCGACGGATATTGAAATGATGCTATTGACAAGTTGACGCTTCTAACTAAAGGATACAGACCCCACCCCTGCCCCTCCCCTTGAAGGGAGGGGAATTGTCACCCCCAACTCCTCCCTTGTAGGGGGAGGGGTTGGGGGTGGGCCAGTATTGTTATTATCCATGTTTGTTTTCGTCTTATTCGAAAAGTTGGCTGCAAAGGTACTAATTATTTATGAATAATTGGTGTATGATTGGTGGAAATTTATGTTTAACTCCAAAAAAAATAATAATATAGGCAATATCTGTCTGTCTGAGTATGCCAAAGAACGTTTAAGAGTGAGAACAGCGTGTAGTTTGCAAAAAGTTGCTTTTTGCTGCCAGAAACTAAGGTTTGAGTTTGGACGAATCAAACTATGAGTTTGGACGAACCAAAGTGGGAGTTTGGTTCGTCCAAACTTTTTAGTAGATTGTGGCTATCTCGGCACCTGGGTAATAGTGGAGCAAAATGTCCCTGTAGGAATATCCCTGTTCGGCCATAACGGCGGCGCCAATCTGGCAGAGGCCCACGCCGTGACCCCAGCCGCGTCCGTGGAGGATGAACCTGACGGGGTCGTTTGACCCGCTGGCGGGCATCACTTTCTCTACGTCGAAGGCGGAACTGAGCAGATGGCTCTCGCTCAGGGCGCGTCGTATCTCCAGTTCCTTGCCAATGGTGAAAGTGCGCTTCGACCCCACTAACTGGAGCCGCCAGATGCGTCCGCTTCTGCCACGCGACAGGGGTCTCAGATCGAGTATGTCGCCCAGGTCGAGGCGTGTCTTCCGGGCAACGATGTCGGTCAGTTCCTGCTGGGTGTACTCTACTTTCCACTGGTAGAAAGTGGGGATGGTAGCTTGGTCATAGTCGTTGAGCACTTGGTGCAGCACCTGTTCGTCGCTGGTGTTGCAGTAGGGGCAGTCTATGCTTTGCAGATAAGGTTTGGGCGTGTCTTCCCAGCAGTACTGGAACTCCTCGGTCCGTCCGCCACAGCATTTCGAGAAACGTGCGTCGCAGAGCTGTCCGTCGTAGGCGAGCACCTGGCCTTTGGTGGCCCGCACGGCCTCTTGTGGTAGCGATGGGTGAGTGGTGACTCCCTGGTATCGCTGGCAGTGGTCGTCGGCACAGACGTCGAATAACGAGTGGTCTTCGCGGTCGTACCAGCGCAGTTGCTCGTCATCCTTCTTGACAAACGAGAAGAAGGCACCGCCTTTCTCCTTGCCACTCAGGTCCTTGCGTCTCTGCTCCTTCTGGTAGAGCAGCCACGAGCGGGAGATGACGGCATGGGCTTTGAGAAGCTCAATCGACGAGGTGGCACTCATCTCGCTGGCAATGACGCTCTCTAAATAGTCTTCCACGGGCAACTCGTTGATGGCCACAATCTTGCCGGCCTCCACCACGAGGCGCAAGGCCCCCAGAAAAGTCTGCTGCTGGTGCTGTTCCCAGTGGAAGCCTACGCCGATGGTCACGTCGCTGAGAGTAAACGATGGGCGCGGTGACTGCAAATCTTCTGGCACAGGGGTGAGCGGTATGAAGCGCAGTTCCTGGTACTGCTGCCCGCGCCAGAGCAGTCCGCCTTGCGAGAGTTCCACCGTCTGCGGCCCGCAGATGGTCTCGCCCTTGGCCTGATAGGCGCCGTTGAGCCAGAACTCCAGCCGCTCGGCGCTGACGATGCCCACGGTGACAGTAGGGGGAAGTGAAGGCTGGGGCGAGGCAGACACCGAATCGGCTGGCTCAACCAGCTTGTCGCTTATCCTTTTCAACTGTTCACTGGGCAGGGCGCACTCTCTGAGTATCTCCACGGCACGCCCGGCAGTAATGCGCCCGTAGTCCTCAGGGCGGGGCATAATGAGAAGGCCGCCCATATCCAAGGCTCCAGGACTAACGAGTAGCTGTTCGTCTCCAGACTTGAAGTAGCAGTCGGGGCGGTGCTTGGCACGCGGGAATACCACGGCCAGGAAGAGGTTGCCGTCGCGCCAGGCCACAATGTTCATCATCGGTTCTGTCGAGGATTGCGGATTGAGAGGTGAGAGGCGGGAAATCCAGCTCCTGTCGCCGGGTTCGTCAAGGGCGCGATACAGGCGCTGGAAAAGCCGCTCGGCCGCCTCCCGCTTCGTGGCACTGATGACCAGGGCCGTACAGGGATAGTCGTCGATGCTGGCCAGTGTGGCCTCGTCGTCCAAGGAGGCGATGGTGGTGAGGTTGCGCGAAAGGCGTGGCCACTCTTTCTGCAACGGCAGGATGCCGCTGGTGCCCGCCTGCAGATGGGCGTGGTCGGGAGCCGACGCCCCGCACTTCGGCCCGTTGTAGAAGACCATCAACTCCTGGTGCTTCTCCAGCAGGCGCAGCATATCGCCAAACATCGGCTTGATGCGCTGCGGCTGGTGCTTGCGGGTGGGAATGGTGAAGTGTTGCGGCAGAATAGGATAAGGGTTCACCAGCAGTTCATAGTCCGACAGCCGCGCAGTAATCTGCTCCTTGGGGCGGTTCTTTGCGCAGAGGAAGCAGGGCCGCTCGCTCAGTGCCTTCTGGCTGATGTCGGCGCCTGTGGAACGGATGCGTGCGGGGTTGAACTGAGCCACAATGGCCAGTTCCGTCTTTTCGGCATCACCGTCGGCGGCTGGCACCAACTCCTTTGTCTCCACACGCGCCAGGTCACGGTAGCGCTGCAATGTCTCGTGCCACAGCCTCATCTGACGGTCGAAGAAACGCTCCAACTGCCCGTCGCTGTTTACTGGCTGAGAGTTGTTGCGCTGCTGCCGCGCCTTGATTTCCAGTGTGCGCAGGCGGTCCTTATAGAGGTTGTTTGCGTTGATGCGCTCCTGACTGAGGGCGGCATCGCTGTTGCCGCCCCAGCGTCGGCAAAGATACAGTTCGTCGTAGATGCGCCCGATGCGGTACTGACGGGAGAAGCGCAGGCCCATTGCATAGTCTTCGCCATAACTGGTGTTGGGCAGTTGGAACTCGCGCAGCAGCGGGGTGAAGAAAGCGCGTGGCGCTCCCAGTCCGTTGATGCGCAGGGCATTGTTGGGGCCGTTTTGGTCGGTCCACTCACGATGGGCGATGAGTCCTGGCGGCAGCGTCTGCAAATGGAAGTCACACATACGGTAACTGCCCACCACCATAGCGGCCTTCTGTTCGTGGAAGGCATCGACAATGCGCTGCAGGGTGTGAGGCGACGAGTAGAGGTCATCGCTGTCGAGTTGCACGGCGAAGCGTCCGCAACGCGGGTCGTTCACGGCCAGGTTCCAGCAGCCGCCAATGCCCAAGTCGGTGCGCTCAGGCACCAGGACGACGAGCGACTGACTATCGGACAGGCTGGCCAGTATTTCGCCTGTGCCGTCGGTAGAGTGGTTGTCCACCACAATGACATTGAAGGGGAACTTTGCCTTCTGCGAGAGGGCGCTTTTCACGGCATCAGCAATGGTCTTCTCGCGGTTGAAGACAGGAATGATGACGGAGGCCTCCACGGGGAAGTCCTGCTCCTCATAGTCAACTTCGTCCAATGCCTGCGTATCCACGAGGGCGCCGATGGCACGCAAATGGGCCGTGGCTACCTGCTCCATCTCTATCTGCACCTCGCGGTTGGCGGGGTTCACATAGTCGAACTGCTTCTCGCCGGAAGCACGTAGGTCGGTCTCCGCCTCGGTATAGAGCATTTCGTTCAGGTGGAGCAGTTCGCCTTTCCTGCTCAGCCAAAGACGAAGGTCGTAGAGGCCGGCATAGAGGAAAGAGGCTGCGCCCTGCTCCTCTGCCCATTGCCGAAACAGGTCGCCCCTGATGAGCAAGAGCGAACCGAAGTCGAAATCGTCGCGGATGCTGCCCGTTTGGTAGTCGATAAGCGGGTGTGCCTGCGGGGGCTGGTCGTCGGCCATTGTCTTGCGGTGGTCGGCATAGACCATCGCTGCGCCGCTGTCGGCAGCCACCTGTGCCATTCGCTCCAGGGCACCAGTGCCCAACAGCATCTGCACACGCTTGGTAAAGAGCGCCACAAAGTCTGCCTGCGACCGCTGGGCTACGCTGCGCAATGCGGCGCTGCTGTGCAGTTCATCCACCACGGTCAGCCCTTTCACAACAGGGCTTTCCAACACTTCCTGGGCATCGGAGAGTGCAAAAACATCAATCTGTTCTTTCATATTGCTATCTGGCTATTTTGTTTGTTACTATTTGATATGATGGTGCAAAGGTACGAAATTATTGTGTAACAGCACGCAGTTGTCTGGACAAATACAAAAAAAATAAAAAAAATTTGGCCACATTTGGCCACATTATGAAGAATGACTACCTTTGCAGATTGAACTAATAAGGTATAAAAAGAGCGTCAAATGAAGATACACGTTGTGAACCGGGGGCACCAGCCGCTGCCGGCATACGCCACGGAGCAGAGTGCCGGTATGGACTTGAGGGCCAACATTGACTCGCCCATTGTGCTGAAACCCCTGGAACGGAGGCTCATCCCCACTGGGCTTTACATCGCTTTGCCGCCAGGCTACGAGGCACAGGTGCGCCCACGCAGCGGCCTGGCCCTGAAGAAGGGCATCACCGTGCTGAACGCTCCAGGCACCATCGATGCCGACTATCGTGGTGAAGTGGGCGTGCTGCTCATCAATCTCTCCGATGAGGCGTTCACCGTGAACGACGGCGAGCGTATTGCCCAGATGGTGATTGCCAAACACGAGACAGCCACCTTCATCGAAGTGGAACAACTCGACGAGACTGAGCGCGGAGAGGGCGGATACGGGCATACGGGAGTCAAGTGAAAAGTGATGAGTGAAAAGTGAAAAGTGAAGAGTGGAGAGTGACGGTATGAAAGGCTTTGCGTTAACGATGGTGGGGTGGCTCTTTGGCCTTGCAGCATTGGCCCAAACGGGAGGTGTTGCGGCATCTGCGGCTGTCTCTAATGACAGCCTGCTCCGCCAGTACGACGTGCTTTTCAACGAAGCGATGCTACAGCGGCAGAAAGGCCGGCACGACGCCACTTTCGACCTGCTCACACGCTGTCTGCAGCTCAAGCCGGACGCATCGGAGACGCTGTTCTTCCTGGCTCAGTACTACACTCAGATGAAGCAGTCGGACAAGGCACTGGTCTGCTTCGAGCGGGCCGCCAAGCTGGAACCCCTCAACTCCACTTATATGGAGACCCTTGCACAGGCCTACGTCGGCGCGGAAAAATATGCCGAAGCCATTACCGTGGTAGAGAAAATGTATGAGCGGGAAAAGGGCAGGCAGGAACTGCTGGAAATGCTGTACCGCCTCTACATACAAGAGAAGGACTATGCCAAGGCCATCGGCGTGCTGGACCGCATAGAGGCCATCGACGGCAAGAACGAGCGCACCACATTGGCCAAAAGCGGACTCTACGTTCAGATGGACGAGCACGGAAAAGCACTGGCCGAAGTTGAGACACTGGCCAAAGCCCATCCTAACGACCCGAACTACCAAACTGTCTATGCCAATGCGCTGATGGTGAACGGAGAAAAGGAAAAGGGACTCGCCCTGCTCAACCAAGTGTTGGCCGACGATGCATACAACTCACGAGCGCTTCAGTTGTTGCGCAGCTACTACACTGCAGAGGACGACTCGGTTGCCGTAGACACGCTGACGCAGAAAATGCTGCTCAATCCACGGGCCACTACCGAGGAGAAAGTGTTCCTCATGAGAGAACTCATCGCCGAAACCGAACAGCAGGGCGGCGACAGCACAAAGGTGCTCCAAAACTTTGCCCAACTGATGACACAGCCCAAGCCCGATGCTGACATAGCAGAACTGAGGGCTGCCTATATGGACCTGAAGAAAATGCCACGCGACAGC
Source organism: Prevotella sp. (assembly GCA_017960525.1). Classification (GTDB taxonomy): domain Bacteria; phylum Bacteroidota; class Bacteroidia; order Bacteroidales; family Bacteroidaceae; genus Prevotella. Next base: position 9,871 of record JAGCZA010000056.1, on the reverse strand, counting down.
GTCGCCGCCGCACTGCAACAGGTGCTCCAGATTGCTCCTGACCGCGCTTCCGCACGACTGCACTTGGTGCAGTTTGCCTGGGAGGCCAACGACAACGACGGCATCATCGCTCTCTGCCAGGCAGCCCGTGAATACAATCCGGAGGAAATGGCGTTCTACTACTATCAGGGAATGGCCTACTACAGGCAAGAGGATACCGACCACGCCCTGGAGGCCTTCCAGAACGGCATCAACGTCATTAATGAAGACAGCTCGCCCGAAATCGTCTCCGACTTCTACGCCGTACTCGGCGACCTGCTCTTCCAGAAAAACCGTGAGCGAGAGGCATACGCTGCCTACGACTCCTGCCTGCAGTGGAAGCCCGACAACATCGGCTGCCTGAACAACTATGCCTACTACCTCAGTCTCAAGGGAGAGCGCATCGACGAGGCAGAGCAAATGAGCTACAAAACCATCAAGGCGCAGCCGCAAAACGCCACCTATCTGGATACTTACGCCTGGATTCTCTTTGTGCAGCAACGCTATGCTGAGGCGCGCATCTATATTGACCAGGCCCTGCAAAACGACTCCACGGCAGGTGCCGTGGTGACCGAGCACGCCGGCGACATCTACGCACAGGCCGGCGACATCGAGGGTGCCATCGGACTCTGGCAGAAAGCCCTCGAACAAGACCCGAAAAATAAAATATTGGCAAGAAAAATCAAACGCAAAAAATATATCAAACAATGAAAATCCGTAGTTTTCTGAGGATGGCCGTACTGGCAACACCTCTTTTACTCGTGTCGTGCCATTCGCACAAGAAATCTGTTGAGGAACCAAAGGTCGTCGTGCCACAGACCGTGGAGCAAGTAAAGTTCATAGAAAAAGTGAACGCTACTGCACAAACGGCCCAGTTCGTCAGTTCAAAACTGAAGTTCACCGTGGAGTATGGACCGCAGCAAATCACACTCACAGGCAGCTTGCACATGAAGCGCGACGACGTCATCCGCATGCAGCTCATGGCCTTCGGCTTCGTAGAGGCCGGCAGACTGGAGTTCACCAAGGACTATGTGCTCATTATGGACCGCATCAACAAGCAGTATCTCAAGGCACCCTACAACTATGTAGACTTCCTCCGCAATAGCGGTATCAATTTCTACACGTTGCAGGCACTCTTCTGGAACGAGCTGTTCGTGCCAGGCAAACAAGGCGTCGACTCCACGTCAGTAAACCGCTTCACCACCACCAATGGTGGAGAGGATGTCATCATCAACCTCGACGAGGGGAAGATGAGCTATAGCTGGCTGGCTGACCAGCAAAACGGACGCATTAAGATGGCCAACATAGCTTATCGCGACTCCTACAGGGGCAACACACAGCTCAACTGGGACTATCGGGGCTTCGACAAGATGGGCAATAAACTCTTCCCCAGCGATATGGGCGTCACATTGACAACGCCTGAGAAAGAGGTGAAACTGGGCGTCAAGCTGACTTATATAGGCAACGAAAGCGACTGGGAGACGCGAACCACCGTCTCCGACAAATACCGCGAAGTGACTGTTGACGAAATCCTACGGCGAGTGATGGCACTCTGATGACCAACGATTGAGATGACTGGAAGGGTGGGGCGTTTCCTTTATATGATTCTGGCATTAGGCTTTTGTGTGCTGGCTTCGGCACAAAAGCCTAAGGCTACCACGCCCAAAAAACAAGCCACCTCACAGAAATCACAGAAAAACCAGTCGCCCCAGAAATCACAAAAGCCCCAGAAGCCCCAGCCAGCGACAAAAGCCCAGCTGCAAGCCCAGCAAAAGAAACTGAAGGCGAACATCGCTGCTAACCAACGGCAGAAAGCCGAAATCGAGAAAAAAGTGAAACAGCGTCTGCAGGACGTGCTCATTCTTGGCAACGCCATCGACGAGAAGCAGCGCGCCGTAGACACCATAAAGACAGACATCGCGTCGCTCGACAGCACCATCGCCCTGCTCAACGGGAAGCTTGACACCCTGCGTGCCGAACTGGCTGACCGCCGGCAGCGTTACGCACAGTCAGTGCGCTATATGTACCGCAACCGCAAGATGCAGAGCCAAATGCTCTTCATACTCAGTGCCAAGACCGTCAACCAGATGTACCGCCGCACACGCTTCGTCGATGAGTATGCCACCTACCAGAAAGCACAGGGCGAAGCCGTCAAGCAGAAACAGGATCAGCTGAACGAAATGCTCGAAGAGATAGGCGAAAGAAAATTGAAGAAGGACACGCTACTGGCGCGGGGTGAGGAGGAACGGAAACACCTGGAGCAGAAACAGGCCGAACAGCAAGAGGTGGCCCGTCAGTTGCAGAAAGAGCAGGCTACCGTGCAGAAACTCATCCAACAGCAGCTAAAGGAGGAAGAGGCGCTGAACGCCCGCATTGACAAGCTTATAGCCGAGGAGATTGCTCGCGAGAAAGCACGTGTTGAGGCAGAAAAGCGGCGAAAGGCTGAAGAGCAGGCACGCAAAGAGCGAGAGCGCAAGGAGCGTGAGCGCCAGCTGGCTGAGGCCAAGGCACGTGAGGAAAAGGCCCGCAAAGAAGCCCTGGCTGCACGCACAGCCCAAGAAAAGGCAAAGGCGAAAGAGCGTGCCAAGACAGCCGAAAAGGAAAGGAAGGCTGCTGAACAGCGACTGGCAGAAGAGCGCAAACGGAACTCTGAGCAGCCTAAGACCATTGTGGCCGATGCAGACAGACAACTCTCTGGCAGCTTCTCCAGTAACAAAGGCCGACTGCCTATGCCTATCACAGGAAACTACAAGATAGTGCGCAGCTTCGGCTCCAACGTCGTGGAGGGTGCAGGCAAAGGCGTACACCTCAGCAGCAAAGGTATCTGGCTGAAGGGAGAGGCTGGCGCACATGCCCGTTGCATCTTCGACGGCGAAGTGAGCAAAATTTACTCCACAGGCTCCTCATTCATCGTAATGGTTCGCCACGGACGATACATTTCCGTCTATTGCGACCTCGCCACCGTCAGCGTCAAAACGGGTCAGAAGGTCGCCATCAACCAAAAGTTAGGCCCGTTGGGGCCAACAGGCGTTATGCAGTTCCAGTTGCGCAACTGGACTGAGTTGCTCAACCCCCGTTTCTGGCTCAAACGATAGTCAGAAGCGCCAGCGAGCCTGTATTCCTAAATCTGTTTGATACGACTGGTCAATCTGCTGCCACCCTGTTCCGATGACCGGGCGGTCGAAGTAGTTGGTGTAGGCCAGGCGTGCGGTCAGCCGCAAGTGTCTGCCAATGTCCATACGGCCCTGAAAGGCCAGATGAAGACCTTGCCCCCAATAAGTGGGATAGTAAAAGTCGTGGGTCAGTTGGCGTATATAGACGTAGAGACGGGTATCGTAGGAGTCTGTGTCGAAGAGGCTCGCTGAGACATAAAGCTGGTAGCGGCGGTTCTGCCACGCCAGCTGTTCCGTAATCATTTTCCCGTATTCCGCTTCTTGGTAGAAGGTGCGTGCCAGGTCAATCTGTGTTTTTGCAGACCAGCCTGTGGGTGATGTGTAGGCCAGCGACAGTCGGCCACGATAGTCGTTGTCAGCTGTCAGTCCAGTCTTTTCGGGATTGTCTCTCTGTTTCAGGTGAACACGACTGCGTGCTGCAAGAACCCAGTGCTGACGCTTATAGACAGCTTGCAGCAGGAAATCGGTGGCGTGCGACGACTGCGACACCTGGTAGCGTGCCCAGGGGAAATAGGCATAGTCGGCGTATGCCTCAATCTGCAAATGGGGCAAGGGATGCCATCCCACGCCCAGAAAGATGCCACTCTCGTTCTGCGCCCGTCCGCTCTCGCCAAAACTGCGGGCGTAGAGCGAACTGTAGCGAAAGCTGTAGAAACGCTGCAACAGCATCAGGCTGAAGCTTTCCGGCAGCTGCACACTCGCACTGTTGATGGTGGCAATAGCCCCGTTCTTGTCGATGGCCGTCTCTCCGCTTAGTGCAAAGCGGTGGTGCGTATAGCCATAGTTGGTACTGGCGTTCAAAAAGTAATTGCCGTGGGCGTTTTGCCGCCGGTAGAGTGTCTGCCGATCTGGTTCCAGACTGCGGTCAAGATGTGTATAGACAGCATTGGCGCCAAGCTGTAGTCCTCCCCAGCACAGATGGAGTGACGTTCCCGTGGCCGTAAGATGAGTATTGTACTTCTTTTCCATCTCCGTCTCTGTGCGGTGGTAGCCGCTGGTCAGCAGCGTGGCAGCCGTGCCGTCGGCATTGAGCGTGGCATCAATGGGTCTGTGAGAGATGAAGGCCGTCAGCGAGAGCGGGCGGGACAGACGTACAGTAGCGGCGGCTCCTTGGAAATAGTCAGCCTCCGAGCGTGACCCGTGGGGCCGCAGCGTGCGGGTGGAGCGGCCCAGCGACTGCAGGGTGGCCATCTTTCCCAACGAGAAGCTGGTGTTGAGCACCAGGCCCATGCCCGTCGCCACCTTGTACTTGCCCACGACTATTGTCTCCAACAGCCCCAGGTTGCGCAGCTGCACATAATAGTTCCAGGTGTCGTAGCCCCAACGGTTGCGTCCGGCCAGAAAGGGTTCGCCGGCATCTTGTGCCCCAGTAAGCCCCGCCTTCACATAGTTACCGTAAGAAAATTCGTAGCGCAGCGAATGGCGGTAGCGATAGCCCAAGTAGGCGTCTTTGTCACCCTTGCGCTCGTAGAAAGGCAGGCGGCCGGTAGCCGTCAGCGTGTGGCGGCCGTAGCGGGCGATGTTTCGTAGCGAGGGGAAGTGAGGCTGTGGCTGTGGCGTCTCTCCCACATAGACAAAAAAAGGCAGAAGAGCCAGCTGCGGATGGTCGAGCGAGCGAATCATCTTCAGCTCGTTCATAGAGCGCAGCGGACCGAAGCGGTCCCGATACTCCGCAATGTCCATCACCTGTTGGGCCGATAGAAAGGGCAGTTGCTCCAGCTCGGCCAACGTCATCTGGTTCAGGTCGAGGCACTGATTGGTGAGTTGTTCCAGCCGCTCGTAGTTCTCCTCCCAGTCCTCGCCTTCCATTTCGTCGGCACTCATCACCTCCTGCCACACTTGCTGCCACGGCAGCCCTTCAGCGCCCCCGTCCTCTTGTGCATAGACGGTAAGGGCAAACATCGAGACAAGCAAAGCCATAGAAAGTGTTGTCTTCATGTGTAGTCGTTTACTAAAGAGCGATTAAAACTGAGGTATACTGTGTCACATCACCAAATGCTCCATTAGGGGGATGACGATTCGGCCTCGGCGGAGGGTGAGCAGTCCGGCGTCTTGCATACTGTTCAGGGCTTGCGAAACCTCCAGACGGGTGGCGTTCAGCTCTTGTGCCAGCTGACGCATCAGAATAGCCACCTCCTTGGGGCCGGCGGGGTAGACACAGCGGTCGAGCAGAAAGCGGACAATGAGCTGCTGCACGTCGGCTGGCGCCCGTCGCCAGGAGCGTCGGCTGCGTCGCTGCACCTGTGTGGAAAGCAGATTCAGCAGATTGAGGCGGATGATGAGGAAGTCGTCGAGCAGGCGCATCACCTCGTCCTTTGAGAGCGTAATGAAGTGGCAGTCGGTCTCTGTGGTCACGGTGGCGGTAAACTGCGTGGCGGCGCCAAAAAGGGCTTCAGGCTGTAGCAGCCAGGGGGCCGCGAGGTGCTCGGTGAGGGCGTAACTGTGGGTGTCGCTCTGCGTGGTGTACGAGAGGCGTCCGCTGATGAGGAAAAGCAGTTGGTGGCAGTTGTCGTATTCGCGCACCACAGTCTTTCCTTTGGCCGTTTTCTGGAATCCGAACTTGGTGTTGCCCGCTATTTGAAGCAGTTCCGAGCGGCTGAGGCCCTGAAAAAACTGAAACTGGAGCAGATGCTCGTAGAGCTGGAAACTGGCGGCTGCAGGCATCTCCATCGCTTGTCGCTCCTATTCGTTTACCAAGTATTTTGAAAGTTGCGCCGACTGCCACACCTTGAGGCTGTCGCCGTCGGTACTGCAAATGAAGTAGGCTGCCAGTTCGGGATGACGCTCCAGCACAAGCCGGGCGCTGTCCAGCCCCAACACCATAAAGGCGGTGGCAAAAGCGTCGGCGGTGGCGCAATTGTCGGCCAGCACCGTGGCCGAGAGGATGTTGTGCTGCACGGGATAGCCCGTCCGGGGGTCGATGGTGTGGGCATAGCGCCGTCCACCCTTGTAGTAGAAGTTGCGGTAGTTGCCGCTGGTGGCCATAGCTCGGCCGGCCATGCGCAGGATGGCCTGCAGTTCGCCGCTGGCGTCTGGCGTCTCCGTGGGCTTTATCACGCCTATGCGCCACTCTTCCCCACGGGCGTTATGGCCGCTGGTCACCACCTCGCCGCCTATTTCCACCATATAGTTCTTGATGCCCTTTGCCTTGAACAGACGCCCCACCACGTCGCTGCCGTAGCCTTTGGCAATGGCGCTGAAGTCGAGTTGCGACCGTATCTTCAAAAGACTGTCCACCTGTTCGGCGGTGGGCATTTGCTCATGCTTGAAGCCGAAGCCCCAGGCGTTGACCAGCGGGGCGACGGTGATGTCGAAAGCGCCCCAAGTCTCACGGTTCACTCGCTGCGCCAGTTCCCACACTTCCTCGAACATCGGGCTGCGTTCCACCTGTTCGCCACGGTTCACGCGGGCCACGGTAGAACTGTCGTTAAACATCGAGAACTCGCTGTCCACCGTCTGGAGGGCTTCCTCAATCTCCGCCCTCAGGCTGTGGTCATACTCGTAACTGATGCTGTAGACGGTGCCGAACACCAGCCCGTCATCGTGCTGCCAGGCTGTCTGTGTGCAGGATGACAGGAAAAGAAGGGTAAAGAGTGAAAGGTGAAGGGTGAAAAGTGCTGGACGTGTCATTTGATGTCGATGATGATATTGAAAGTGGCGGCCAGGCTGGTGCCGTCCTGTATGCCAAAGCCGGGGACGTACCAGGTCTTGCCGGTGATGCCGTCGTCGTGGAACAGGCGCCGGCGGTAGCGTGCCGTCCATCCCATGTGGAGGGGACCGGCCACCTTGGCGTCGATGCCGAAGACCAGTTCGGCCCAGTGCTGGTAGCACTTCTCGCCACTCACGTCAAAAGCGGTCTCCCACTTCCATATCGGGTCTTCGTAGGGTGGGTGCGAGATGTCCACCTTGTAATTGGTATAGCCATAGCGCAGGCCGGCAAAGACGCGGTTGCCCGTGTTCTTTTTCTTCAGCAGGTTCACGTCGACGCCCAGACGGAAATAGGGTGCCTTGGTGCTGTAGGAAATGTCTGTCACCTCGTCGTTAATGTGGCTGGCCTTGCCCAGTCCCAGTTCAAAAACGGGGAAATATTGGTTGTAGAGATTGACGCGCAAGGCTGCCTCGTACTGCCCGTAGTCGCTGAGAATCATTTGCGCGGCGCCCACCAGGTCGGCAGAGACGGCTATGCCTCGGAAGGCGGGCAGCGTGTCGCGCTGCAGTTTCAGGAATCCCTGTGCACTGCCGGTGAGCAGTGCCATCTGGAATACCAATAGCAGTACCAGTCTGTGCACGTTATTTGAATGAGATATAGATATTTGTGGCATCGGCATCGTAGGTGACGGAGGGGTTGTTGATGGCAATGGAGTCGATGGCGCGGTGGGTGCTGCGCACGGCGGTGAGTTTATGGAAGAAATGGGCGGCACAGTCTACCGACTCAAAGTGGGGTATGTCTTCTTTTTCTATCCAAACCGTGTCCAATGTGCGCACTTGTGTCTGCCGGCCCACCATCATAATCAGCATATCCTCAGGGTGCTGGTCGCTGATTTGAAGCGCGAAACTGGACAAGTTTACGCCCCTGTTGAGCAGCAGCGTGTCTGAGCCGTCACGACGCTTCGTCCACACGTAAAGCGTGTCGGTCAGCGTGTCGTTGGCGACTGTGGTTCCCTCAAACTGGCACACCTTGTAATGGACTTCCACGGTGGTCTGCACAGGACAGTCGATGGAAGAGCAGGCAACGAAGGAGACAAGCAACAAGGGAAGGACGGCAAGCCTCAGAGCCACTCCTTTGGCCATAGGACGGTTATGGGGGAACTGCATCATATACTACTTTTCTCACCTATCATTTTCTCTACCTGATAGTCGTTGCGGTTGGACGATGTGCGGCTGATGAGGTCACCCAGAAAGCCTGTGAGGAAGAACTGCGTGCCTATAATCATCATCGTAAGGGCTAAGTAGAAATAAGGGGAGTCGGTTATCCAAAGAAGCCCTAACAACTTGCTGACGGCAATGATGATTGTGGCCACGAAACCCACGAAGAACATCAGCGAACCCAGGAAGCCGAACACGTGCATCGGTTTCTTGCCAAAGGTGGAGAGGAACCAGAGCGTGAGCAGGTCAAGATAGCCGTTGACGAAGCGGTTCCAGCCCATAAATTTCGACTCGCCGTACTTGCGGGCCTGGTGCTGCACAACCTTTTCGCCGATGCGGCTGAAGCCGGCTTGCTTGGCCAGATAGGGGATATAGCGGTGCATTTCGCCGTAGACCTCGATGTTCTTCACCACGTCGTGGCGATAGGCCTTCAGACCGCAATTGAAGTCGTGCAGATTGCCGATGCCGCTCACCTTGCGGGCTGTGGCGTTGAAGAGTTTCGTGGGCAGCGTCTTCGACAGCGGGTCGTAGCGCTTCTGCTTGTAGCCCGACACCAGGTCGTACTTCTCCTCCATAATCATACGGTAGAGTTCGGGGATTTCGTCGGGTGAGTCCTGTAGGTCGGCATCCATCGTGATGACCACGTCGCCCTGGGCTTCGGCGAAACCACAGTAAAGGGCGGGACTCTTGCCATAGTTGCGGCGGAACTTGATGCCCTTCACGCAGGGCGACTCCTGGTGCAGGTCCTCGATGATGTCCCAGGAGCGGTCGGTGGAGCCGTCGCTGATGAAGATGATTTCGTAGGAGTAGTTGTTGGCGTCCATCACCCGCTTAATCCACGCGGCCAGTTCGGGCAGCGACTCCTCTTCATTAAATAAAGGTATGACTACTGATATATCCACAGTTTTATTTCGATTTACTGATTTTATTGTTCTGATTATTGCTTCTCACTTCCTTTTCTGCATCACCGCCGCTATGGGCAGGCCCAGGACGACGCCTATCAGGATGTTTGACGTGAGCATATTGAGCGACAGGTCTATGGGTCGCATCTGGCCCAATGCCTGCAGACTCTCGTCCAGCGCGTCGGACAGCCCCATCTGGCGCAGCGACTCAGTGGCTTCGGGGGTGGTGAGCATCTGCGTGATGGTCTTCATCAGGTAGCCTTGGTCCATATAGGTAAGGTAGGCCCATTGGGCCAGGGCGAAGAGCAGTCCGCCGTAGAAGAACACGAAGACCGTGTAGGCCCAGCCGCGCAACAGCGAAATGGAGCCTTCGAGGCCGTCGTCGCGGAAATGGCGCAGACAACTGCCCACGAAAAAGGGTGTCACCAAGACCAGCACCAATGCGGCAAGGCCATAGCCGGGCGACGTGAGGCCAATGATGTAGAGAGCAAAACTGGCTATCCACAACAGCGACAACTTCGCGCCGTCAATGCGTGCGAAGGCTTTCAACTGAAGATACTCTTGTGCGGTCACAGATAATAAGTTACTAATTGCGGTGCAAAATTACGCATTTTCCACCACATAGCCTTTACAAACTTGTAAAAGTAAGTTAAATATGGCAAACTTTTCACTTTTCACTTCTCGCTTTTCACTTTTTTATACTACCTTTGCACCCGCTTTCAGAGGAAAGTCTGATATGGGCAAGTCCTGTACGGCCAGCTCCCGGGGAACTCCTCCAGGACGGGAACGTAGCAAAGGTACTTGGTTGTAGCGGCGCGATGCAGACCGCTTGCCCACCCGCCTCTTTAGCTCAGTTGGCCAGAGCACGTGATTTGTAATCTCGGGGTCGTTGGTTCGAATCCGACAAGAGGC
>JAGCZA010000055.1 GCA_017960525.1 Prevotella sp. | reverse complement strand
GGGTGCTGCGCTTGGGAACCTTGTCAATGCCTATATGATGGAGTTTGCGCACTTCTGCCGTCATTGCCGCCTCTATCTCGCGCAGAGAGTCGAAGCGCATGATGACGGCGTACAGCATCGTTAGAAGGTGGGTGAACCCGTTAAAGCTCTTTACATACTTCTCACCGCCGTTTTTGCGGCTCAATTCAACAATTTTATCACGGTAAAGTGATTTTATCAGCTGACCATACACCGGCTGTCCGAAAAAATGTGTACTTTTGCCCATGGTTACGTTTGATCTTGTTTGGCGACAGCAAAGGTAACCAAAAGGGCTGACACCTAACACTGGTATCAGCCCTAATTTAATCTCAATGAACAAAGTTTAGCGGACAGTAATAAAAAAGATAACCAAATGTATTTTGATTATATGGGAAAAGATTATTGGAAGCAGCTTCCCTCTGGCCATAGCCAGCAGCAGGGAGGCAACAGCGGGGTACGGCAAAAAAGCCCCCGTCAGCAGGAGAAGCCGGATGTCATCCTGCCAGTGATTAACAATCGCAGTTTCAGCAAAGCGCATGTGCCGCTCTATGACCGCAAGGAGTATGAGCGCCGCGTAAAGGCCGTTCTGGAGGGCAACATCCTTGAGAGCACCATCCGCGAGACTGCCGACATGCTCGGTCAGCAGATTGACCTGTTGAACGGTATCCCGCTCGATGTGTTGAGGAACAACAGCAACAAGCTCGTCAACCAGGACATGGACGTCACGCCGCTGGAGGACATTAGCCGGAGTGCGGAGAATGCCCTTCACCAGGTGGCCAGGAATATCCACGATTCCAGCCTCATGAAACGCTATATCGAGGAACTGACGAGGAAGGAGCGTGAAAAGTGGCAGCTGTCGGAGGTTGACAAGGCAATGGTGAAGGGAGCCGAAAAGGCCTGCGAGATGATTGAGGACAAGGCCGAGGAGCATCTCATCCGCCTGACCTCACGCATGGAGTGGTTCCCCGTCGTTTACCATCTGGTGGACAAAGTGGCGCTCGTCGTCCTTCCCTTCCTCGGCTATTACACGGGGAAGTACCACCTCAACGACACCATGGCTTTCCTTTGGCTGATGGCTGCCATGCCCATTTTCATTATGTCTGTGATATGGGGCATCAATGAGGTCTTGGCGTGGTTGGAGAGGAGAAAGAAGAATCCGAAACGGTGATACTACCGATACATCTCTGTGGGGAATATGATGCCGCTAATTGATGGCGCGTCTTTTTTGAGTACCCAGATACTATAGCCACGATTGGGGGCTGAGAGGGTGGCACAACCATCCGATGATACTGTAGCGGTCTGTTTGGGATTGAGCAGATTGACGAGGGCCTTGCCAGACCAATCACTGAAGCCGTCGGCATTAACATTAAGGGTGACGGAGAGGGTGTCGGTATCGTGGTTATTGAGCATGATGATGGCGTCGTCTTTTATCCCGTTTCCCTGTCGGCGGGCGACATAGACGTGGCGGGTGATGTCTGATGGCGGTAGAGTTCCGTCTTCTGCCTCACGCTCTCGTCGTGGCGAGTACGTCGGGCAGCGCCACCTCCTTCGGGGCTGTCATCTCCTCACGTATGAGTTCGAGCATCATATCAAGTTCAATGAGGGCCTGGCGCTCGTCGGCGGTCAGGTCATAGAAATACATGAAGAGGTAGTTGCCGTACTTGTCGTGGTCGATGCGGAGCATGCTGCCCTCCCGCGTGACGAATCGGTGGAAGTAGGCACAGCACTTCGGGAACTCCTCGGGCAGTTCGAAGCCACGACACAGGTGCGGTCTTATCTCGTTGAGGTCCACCTCGTCAATCTCCCGCTGCGACCGCCCCTGCGTAAACCGCAGTATCTTCCGCTTCAGGAAACAGGCCACCACCGGCTTCACCTCGCCGTCCTCCGACCCCTCGTCAATGGCGATAAACTTGTAATCCTTCTTCGCCTCGGCTGCCAGCGAGACGATGCGGGTCGTGGCGGCATCGACGTATGTCTCCGTTACACATTTCTTAACAGGGACTATTGGGCTGCTGGGGAATCGAGTTGTGGGCACTTCCCGTTCTTGTCAAAATCGTAGGTGTAAGAAGCATCCATGAGGCCTGACGTGATGACCAAGTTGATTTTGTCGCCTTTTACGCTGGTGGTCTGTTTGGTTAAAGCACCAGCGGTGCCGCTTTTAAGTGTCGTACCTTTGGCGGTCGTAACACTGTATTTGGTCTGATGTTTGCTGATGTAAGAATACGTTTGGTCGTCGCTTAGCGTGACACCTTCCTTCAAAGTAACCTTGCGCTCGAACTTGAACGAGACGGGCAGGACGGCCTTGACGGTTTTCACCCAATCGACGGTGGTGACGGTCTCGGTCTTGTCGCCGGTTCCGTCGTTGTAGGTCACGGTCATGTCGGCAATATCCAACATGTCCTGCGTTCCCCAGAACGTGAAGGTCATCTCAGCGTATGCCGGCGTGTTGTCTGACTTCTGCGTGTTGCCGTTGTCGTCATCGTCGCCTCCGCAGGCGGTGAATACTGTTGTTGTCATTGCGCAGCATAAGGCCGCTGCTGCCATCAGAATCTTTTTCATACTATTTGTTTAGAAAGCTACTTACTTGTTATTGTTTAGGAACTCAGACATGGTGTTGCTATAGACGCTACCGTAGTTGGGGGCGTTATAGACTTTGACGTGGGAGCCGGAAGTGTTGCGGGCCAGGGTGTAGTAGAGGTCGCGGAGAGAGATGGCGGGGGTGGTGGCGATAGCCTCTTGGAAGCCTCGGGTGAAGCCGTTGGAGAGATAGACGCCTACCTGCTCGCTCCACACGTCGGCGTGGCTGGTCTCGTAGGGATTGGCGGCGGTGATGAAGAGCGTGCCGGGAAGTCCCTCGCAGGCTTCGCCGAGACCGCCGCTGTAGCAGGCCTCGACGGTGAAGAGCAGTTTGCGGTGGGGCGTGTTTTCGATAATGCTATGCATACGGTCGTATGTCATCGACTGTGAGCCGCCGAAGTCTAAGGAGCCGGGCAAGCCGTGGCTGCTCCAGAAGACGAAAACGTTATCGTCGGCATCGGGCGAGAGTACCTTCAGCAGACGGTCGGAGGCGCGACCTTGCAGGATGGCCCCGATGTCGGCTGGCGTGAGGTCGCTGAGGCGGTAGTCGATGGCTGCAGCGTCATAGACGTTGGCACCTGTGTCGCTGATGCGCAGTTCGCCCTGATGCGGATTGTTGGCATGGCGGGCCACGTCGTCCTCGCAGACGAGCACGATGTGGTCGTCCTGATAGCCGTGCTGACGCAACAACTGGTACATGGCGAAGACGTCGCTCTGGAAACGGTAGTTGGCCCAGCCTTTCGAGCCAGCGACGAGGAGTGCCCAACGGTCGTCGAGGGCGGGATAGACAATGGCAGAACCGTCGTCCGCACTGAAGGTCTGCATGTGTGTAGCCGTCCAGTCCCATACGGCTTTTGCCGACGAACTGCGACTCGAGCCCTCGGTACTGACATATTCCGTTGTCAGAAACTCACCGTCGTAGAGGCGCCAGCGGCGGAAAGTACTGCCGCAGACACTGGCGTGTGTCTTCGCGTCGAACGTCCATGAGCCGCTCACGCCGTCGATGTCGGGGGTATGGCCTTGAGCCAGTAGCGTGAAGTTGCGGCTCATATCGGCAGGGAGCCACGAGCCGCCACTGCCTTCACGGCCATCGACCACGGAAAGAATGGCATCATTCACATTGATGCCTTTCTGCAATGACAGTGTTGCAGCATAGGCCACGAGGCAAACAGCATCATAGAACTGCGCCTCTCCGTTAATCAGGTCATCGCCGAAGCGCTGGCGGTAGGCTTTGTTGAAGCCCGACTCCGGCGAGGCATATAGGTCAACACCCTCGTAGGTGGCGTTGGTGGCAACGGCGGTTATCTGCTCAGAAGCAAAGGCATCGCTGCAATAGATGTGGGGAGTGTAGAAATACTTGCCAGCAGGCACCTCAGCCTTGATGTGTCCCGCCTCGTCGTCGAAGGCCAAAGCCATCTGCGCGGAAGAAGGATTGAAGAGCAGCGCCCTGTTTTCCAGCCGCCACTCCGTGCCGCACATCTGGCGCACATACCGGCGCAGGTCGGCCTCGTCCTTGTAGAGGAAGACGCCATCTACCTTCAGCCCGTACTCCTCGGCGATAAAGCCGAACCATTCGGCGTAGGCATTGTGCTCCTCATCATCATCGGCACAGAGCACCATCACGGGCATCCGTTCACTGCCGTACATACTGGCAATGCCCGACAACAGCACCTCCAACTGCGCAATGTCGCTCTCGGTCATATTCCAGACGTATGGCATGTCGGCAAACCGCCGCTGATACTCCACTTGGGTGGCCGACGGCGTAATCATCGGCTTGCCGCCCGCCTTGCTCTTGCCCAGCGCTACGGCCATCTGTTCGGCGCATGCCGACGTTGTGGGGCCTATGATGGCTACGACGGTCGTGTCCTCAGCCACCTGCTGCATATACTGTTCGATGTCGGCATCGTCCTGGCTCTTGAATGTCAGTTGCAACTCCACCCGCTCACTCATGCCGCGCTGTGCCTCAGCGATATTTTCCATTGCCCACTTGGCCGTGCGCTCCCAGTGCGCCTGCTTGCCGCCCCCCATGATGACCGCCACCTTGTAAGTATGGGTGGTGACAGACGGCGAAGACGACGAGTCGTCGGAAGAACAGGAGACGAGTAAGAGTAGCAGACCCACCCCCAACCCCTCCCTGTGAGGGAGGGGAGTAAATAGTTTTGCAAATAGATTCCTTATCATAACATGTCAGCATTAGTAATTACTCCCCCCGCCGCCATAGGCTTCCCCCTCGCCCTTTGGAGAGGGGGTTAGGGGGTGAGGCTTGGGGTCGGGGGTGAGGCTTTTATATTTCTCATACAGCCGCTGGAACGTGTCGGGGTCGCCGTAGCGGTCGTCCCAAATCGTCAGGTGCTGCCTGAAGCGGGGCGTGATGACGATGTCGGCGGCTCCGTCCTTCAGGCCCAGCCGTTGGGTGGCAGGCCATTCTCGCCCGGCAAGCCAGTCGCTGAGATATTGCTTCAGCACGTCGCCGATGCGGATGACCACCGAGAAGGGGATGCGCGACGACAGCCCCGTCTGGTCCACGTCCATGCCCACCATCAGGGCCGTCGCAAACTCGTTGTCGTTCAGATAGCGCAGCACGCCCGCCTCCGAACCGCCGAGCAGCGGGAAAATCAGCTCGTCGTAAGTGAAGACACTGGAGGCGCGGCGGGCGATGTAGCGGTAGGCCGAGTCGGGCATGGCGAAGCCCGCCTCGCCGTCGGCCAGATAGTGCAGCTCCGTCCTGCAGGGCCTGTCTTCGAACTCCCCGGCGTACGTCACACGGGCCTCCTGAAAGCCCGCTATCGCCTCGTCTAATGCCGGGATGCCCTTGGCGGCAGCGAGTATCAGCGCGTCGAAACCCTGCGACATCGCGCCGGCCAGCCAGCTCACGCCGTAGTGGGAGACCATCACCGTCGATACGCCGTCAATCTCGGCATCGCTCTCGAAGAGCAACACACGACTGGCGCTTTGAGATGAGAAATGAGAGGTGAGAGGTGAGAGTTCTTTCGCCATGCTTTCATACGCCGAACTGCCGAGGATGAGCACCGCCGAGTCCTTTGACGAGTTCTCCGTGAGCCAATAGCGGTACATCTGTTCCGCCTCCGCCTCATCTTTGGGCAGCAGCAGTTGCAGCCGCGTGCCCGTCTCACCCGCAAAGGCAAAGACCCCCTCCGCCGCCGCGTCGTTGTAGCCGTTGTCGCCCAGCCCGTTGGGTGTCGCCATCAGCGTCACCGTGGCCTGCCTCACCGCGCCTTCATCCCGTCCCGTCGAGTCATCATCGTCGCTGCTGCATGCCGACAAAGCCAGCACGCAGCAGACTGGAACGACGTAAATCAATAGTTTCTTCATATCTGCCATTTTACGTTTACTGATTCATTCCACTGAGACAAACGGCACCGCCGCGACTCCTTGCGGAAAGTCGCGGCGGTGAATATTTCTTATAAAGGGATAGGGCTACTTCTATTTCTCAGGAATCCAGTTCTCTATTCTTATGCCCTGAATGTTCTTGAAGTCCTTCACGTTCTGTGTCACCATCACCATATCCTCAGCGACGGCGGTGCAGCCGATAAGCAGATCGAAGTCATCGTGCGACGGTGTTCCAGCCAGCTCCAGTCGTGCTCTCTCCTCGGCATAGACATCAAAGTATGGCTCAATGTGGAGAACGTGGACAGCCTCTATGAGCTGTTCCATGTGCTGCTCAACATATTTCGGGCCTCCTTTCAACTGTCCGAGAATCTTGCCAAACTTCAGCTCGGCTATAGTCACCTCAGAAATACAACAGTTCTCCAAACCTCCTATGGCCTTTACCCGCTTGTTCAAGTCGTATTTCCCGCGCAAAATGTAAGCGCAGATACAGGTGTCGAGTAGATACTTTTGTCGTTTCATAGCTCGTCCCAGAATTTAGTGCGGTCTTTGAAATGGCGTGACTCCTTGAGAAGTTTCACCATCTCGTCGGCATCCATGAAGTAATCATCACTCCATCCTCCATAGATGTCATCGATGTCCAGCTTCTTTTTCCTGGACTTCTTCGGCTCTACTTCGGCAGGTTTTATGCTTTCGATAATCATAATGGCCAGCTCTTTCTTCTGGCTGTCGTCCATATCCTTCACCAGACTCCAGTAGTGGCTGATGGGGTGAGTGGTACGTCTTTTCCTAACAGTTGCTTCCATATCTCCTTCGTTGTTTATAGGATTTCGCGTGCAAAGATACACTTTTTCTTTGAAACGAGCTGCAGATTCGCCAATTATTTGTGGAAAATCATGTCCGGTGAGAGCATTTCCCCTCAGAAATATCCGTTTGTCTCAGCAAGTCAAAGAGCGTATGTTTTTAGAGCGGGGGCAGGACAGCGTGCCTGCCCCCGCGCAGTGTTATTCTTTCACAAGACGGATGCAATGTCTGTTCTTTGTGAAGTCATTGGTCTGCGTGGCGCCATTCGCATTATAGCCAACACCCTTTTTGTCTGATGTCACCAGCCACATAAAAGTATCACTATCCACGAAAGCGTTCGTGTCCGTATTATAATATCCCACGAACAAAAGTTCGAATCCTGTCACTCCATTATTCCGCAGTGCAAGCCCTGGTTCATTGAATCCGTTGGCGACAAGTTTGTTGTTCATTCTATTATAGTCATCCAGCTTCGCCACACGCCATCCTTTGGGGAATTCATTGCTTGTAACGGTCGCTGTCGAATAATACTCATTCCATATAGGAAGACTGTTACGAGGAAAACTAGGGACGGTGCAGTATCTTCCAGCGTTTCCCCAGACGCTTTGGTTATAGTTTATACGAGTCCAAATCTTATCAAATATCTTCACTATAGGATATGGATAGGTTATGTTGCTTCCTGTTCCGCTAGTTCCAATATAATAATACAGTCCATTCAGATATTCGTCCTCTACTGAGCCTTGCTTTACAACGAGGCTCGTGTCAGGAGCCGCCGTGATGGATGCGCCGCGCAGGTAGAGCGTTTCAACCTTTCCGAAGTCGAGTTCGGGATATTCAACGATATTGGTTTCGGTGCCGTTCCATGCCACGCGGGCGGGTTTGTGGGTGTCGTCGCCGATGAAGAAGCCCATGTTGTAGCGGACGGTGGTGCCGATGACGGGATAGACCACGACAACGCGCTTGTTGCGGTTGATGGCGGGGATGTACTCCTCGCAGACCTGTGCGACGAGTTGTCCGCCGAGCATAATGTCCTTCACGAGCGTACTGTTATAGTTGCTACCGAATGACGGCACACGGAAGGCGGTGACGGTTCCCGTGTCGTAGGTTGAGTTGTCTTCAAAGGTCTCGGCCATTTCTTTGCCATTCATGTAGTCGTAGAGAGCTTGGTAACGCTGGGGGTATTGTGACTTATCCACCAACTCGTAGAGGGGTATGAGCGATTCGTTGTCGACAAATCCCATCAGTGCCATGTTGTCGCCATCGACCGAGTTAAACCAAGCTGAGTAGTTCGCCTCGGTGAAGCCGTCCTTCGCCACCAAAGCCTTGGCCAATTTTGTGTCACCACCCAAGGCCTGCACTTGAACCTTCATAGAATTTGAATTTTCTTCAAACGATTTATGGAAGTCATCGTTTACGCTGCCTCCAGCCTTGGCTAAGACGCCCTCATAGCTGGCCTTGGCAAAGACATGCAGGTCGTAGGACGTTGTGATTTTGCTGATATCGACGTCAAGTGACTGGCGAACGCGACCGCCCAAGCGTGCCGACATCACGACGTGGGTGCCGTAGGTGCGAATCAAAGCCGCAAAGCCATCCTTGGTTGAAGGGTATCTGGGGTTCAGGCCATTGATGTTTTTGTAGGCAGTTGCGGTCATCCAGTCCTCGGTGGCCAAATCCTCAATGCCAAGGTCGAACGAAGCAGTGGTCAGCGTGGCCTCCAAATAGTTGATGGCGTACTCGTGGGTGCTGTTGTCGGTATAGTTCATGTCGAACGAGGCGTTGGCCTCAGCCTTGAACTTGCCGACGCCGCCGCTGGCGTTGGCCTTCACGGTCAGTTTGTTGCTCAGATCGCTGATGCTGCTGCCCGTGACGGTGCTCAATACGGCATTCATATCCAGAGGGCCAATGCCTTCCTCACCTGCATCAATGAGTTCGCCTGTCTTGAATATCTGGGCTTTCAGGCATGTGTAGTTGGCATAGAGTCCCTTCGTGGTGTCGTAGCCGTAGCCCACGGCATACACCTTGTTGGTCTTGCCGATAACGTCGGCGTTCTCATCGTACTCGCCCTGCCATTTCTGCTCGACGGCGAGCGTCTTGTTCTGCCCCTCGTGGCCGGGGAAGACGATGGTGACGTTGCCCTTCTGGCGCTGCTCCTCTTCGTTGTCTTCCACAAAGACCTTGACGGTGGCGTTGCCCTTGCCCTCGCTGGGCTTGACGGTGATGAAGTCGGAGCTTTCCACGCGCCACTCGCCATCGCTCTTGATGTCGAGGGTGAAGTTGTTAGACCAGGCATCGACCACCATAGCATTGCCGGTAGCCCCAGCGGGCAGAGTCACGTCGGCGAGGTAATTGTCATCGTCGTCCGAGCAGGCAGTAAAGGCCACTGCCACAATGGCCATAGCCATCAGATGGAAAATCTTTCTCATAATTTGTTTGGTTTTAATTGTTATTGAATGGGTTAATTGGTATATTTGTCGCTACATTCAAAAATAGGCAATGGTAAGGCGTTGGTGCCGCTCGTCAAGGCTTTTGGCAATAGCCAAGCGGTCGGTTGAGGGGTCATAATACTGCAGTGTTTGCTTCAGGCCAAGGAACTGGGCTTTGGTGTCGCTCACCCAAAAGGTGCCATTAGGATTGAAGAACATGCCATTGTCTATCAGCTGTTGCTGTATGTCCATGTCGGAGCGGACGATGTCCAAGACCTCCTTCAACTCTTTCACCGTGGGGAATGGGTAACTGTAGTAATGCTTTCCCACAAATAGCTCTTCGCGCTCGTCCTTAAGGAATGGCTTTCCATTCACAAGAATAATACGCTCCCGCCGGACCTTGCCCAGCCCCTTCACAAGGATGCCTCGCTGTCCCTTGGTGGCTTCGCGGACGCAGACATAATTCTCGCTCGCGATGTTTGAGTATAACTTCTTGTCACTTCTTTTCAATAACTTGGTATTCTGGCTAATGGTGACAACCTCGCCGGCTTTCCATTCCGTTTTTGTTGTTTCGGTAGTCATATTGAGTCTTTCGTATTGTTTCTTTTATTATAATGTTTGTCTCATTTAGGCTTATTAGCCACTTGCCTCCTCCTGCATGTTCTGTTGCATCTTGCTGATTTGGCGCTTCAGTCTTAGGTTCTCACGAAGGAACTCGCCAAGGCCCGTCAGCAGTTCCGCGTTACGCCACCTATAATATATTAAGGTGAACACCAGGATGAGGATGACCACCACCACGGCAACTGAGAGGGCTACTGTAAAAAAGAATGTTGTTTCCATCATCATATCGTTTTGGGTTTCGGTTGCAAAGTTACGGCGACTTGCCGATAGTGGCGTACACTATGCGGAATACTTTGCGTACTATGCGGAATACTATGTGTAAAATACGGAAAAAGTGCATACAAACAGAAAAAAGTGCGATATAATCGGGAGAAAATGCGTACTTTTGCACGCAGATTTCAAAACATCAGCGCAATGAAGAAACTATTTTTGATACTTGCCGTGCTGGCCGGTATGACAGCCTGCACAAACGGAAGCGGGAATGGTAAGTCCACCGAGGCCGACAGTATCTATACGTGGGAGAATATCCGCAAGTCGATGATGGAGGAGCCGGAACATGCTTTCGGACTGATTGACACCGCCGAGATGAGGGGGCTGGCCGACGCGAACCAAGCCAACTGGATGCGGGCGCAGATATATTACGAATCGCCGAAAGCCGAGGACTTGGACAAGGCCCGCGACCTCTGCCTGAAGATTCTCGACAACAAGAATCCCGAGGCCGACAGTCTTTGGAAGCAGAAGACGCTCTCCCTGTTGGTGAACATCTGCGCATATCTCCCCGACACCTATCAGGATGCCGTGCGCTATGCCAAACAGGGCGCCGAGATGGCCCATCATGCCGGTGACATCCTGCAAGAAGCCAACTTCTATTTCGAGGCGGGCAAGGTGATGGAGCGCCTGCAGCAGGGCAGCGGCATCGACTACATGAACCGTTCGATGAACATCCTGCGCGAGGCCTCCCGCGACAGCATCCAGCCCCTGCCCACACTCTCCTCCGACCTTGGCAACACGGCCCGCGTCTTGGCCAGTCAGGAGAACTATGCCGCGGCCATCCCCCTGCTGCAAGAAAAACTGCAGGTCATCAGCCGCATTGAGAAGGAAAATCCCACCGCCCCTGCCGGATGGGCCGACCAACAGCGGGCATACACTTACCCCGTCTTGGCCTACTGCCAGCAGATGAATGGCGACGAGGAGGGCGCACGTCGCTCGGCGGAGGCTTTCGAGCAGACGCAGGCCGCCCAGCAGCCCGTCAACCAGAAGGATATGCTGAACTATTATGCCCTGGCAGGTAATGCCGTGCGCATCCAGCAGATCTACGACCGCTTGGAACCGTACTACCGCGAGAAGGAGGACACCATTTCCTGGCGTTATGCCGACTTGCTCTATATGTATGCGATGGGACTGAACAATATCGGCCGCTACCGTGAGGCCTACAAGGTGTCGGCCCGCTATCAGGTCATCAACGACAGTCTGGTGCAGCGCGAGCGTCAGGCCGAGACGTTGCAATATGCCCAGCAGATGAAGACGCAGGAGAAGGAGTTGCTGCTGAAGGACGAGGAAGCGAAGACCCGCATGCAGCGCGTCATGCTCATAGCCGCCGCCATCATCATCCTGCTCGTCCTCTGGCTACTCTGGCGCTCCTATATGTACAACAAGACGCTGACGGCCAAGAACCGCGAACTCTTTGCCGAGGTGCAGCACCGCGAACAGGCCGAACAGCAGGCCGAACAGCAACTACAGGCCCGTCCGCAGGAGGAACTGACCACTGCCCAGAAACTCTATCTGCGCATCTGCCAGTTGATGGAAAAGGAAAAGCCGTTTACTAATGCCGAACTGAGCCGTGAGGAACTGGCGCAGCAGTTAGGCACGAACTACAAGTATGTGGCCGACGCCATCCGCGAGTGCAGTGACGGCATGACCGTCACCGACTTCCTGAACCATCACCGCCTCAGCCATGCCGCCCACCTGCTGGCCACCACCGACGATGCCGTCACCCTGATTGCCGACCTCTCAGGTTTCAACAACCGCAGCTACTTCAACCGCCTGTTCCGCGAACGCTACAAACTGACGCCCTCTGAGTACCGCAAGGTGGCGAAGGAGAAACTGGTATGACACCAAGCCCGTCCTCCGCATCATGGGCATCACCCAAGAAACCATCCGCTCCACAAGGTACAGGATATTGCAGAATGGGAGGGAATAGGAACATCGGTCACAAACTCGCCTTCCGCTTACAGAACTCCCGTAGCGTCTCAAGGTCAATGCTGTTATTGCTGATTATCTGTTCCATCGTCCTATGGATTTGTGGGTACAAAGATAGTAAATTTTATATTACTGTCCGCTAAACATAACAATCCCCATTCCAACTTACTGTAACACAGTATTTTGTATGTTTTGTGTTTGCGACAAGCCCCCTCATTCGATTTCCGCATTGTCAGGAGGTGGTTCCGCAGCATCTTCAATCATCCTTTTCATGTCTGCATCTGGCATATTGAAGAAATCATTCATGTTGAGGTATTCCATCAGTAGTATGCGTACCATAGT
>JAGCZA010000054.1 GCA_017960525.1 Prevotella sp. | reverse complement strand
TGTTTTCGTGGAATACCCAGATTGCGCAAGGAATCTGTGGAAGGCTGCCGCGAAAAGAGTCATGGAATCGTGCAATGGTTCTTGGTGTTCCTCCGGGTTGCCCTACCTTTGCAAGGTAAAAAGGCGTTCCTGTGGCGACATGAGCAATGGATGGCAGCAAGAGCGAGGAAAGGCGGGGATAACTATGATTAAGAAGAAGTCGCTTTGTATTTTGCTAAACTAGGGAAAACGGCATAATACCAAAACAAATACTTTTTTGCAAATAAATCTCAAAAACCTTTTGTGTTTCGATTATTATCATTAACCTTGTACCGTTTTCACAAACAAAGATAATGGTACACACAGAATAAAGATGGTGGAAGTTAAGGTCGCAGGGAAGGTGTTGGCATTATCTTCCATGAAAAAAGAAGAGTTTAAAGGTATTCCGATTGATACGAAACTGAAGTTTCAATTCTATCGGGCGACATTCAATGAGAATGCTTTTTGTCTGTTGGAAACAAAGAAAGAAGATGCCTCTATTGATTTGTCATATAATAAAGAAATGTTATATGACAATCCCGACTATTCCTTTTTCATGTTGACTATTATTCTTGCACTTTACCCTTAATGCGATTGATGATTGATAATTGCTTACGCTTTGGGGGAATCTCCATGGTTGACGACAAGCACGAATATATAAGAGTCTGGAGAAGTAGTTAGAAAATAAGGTCAGATAGATAGGAATGGAAACAAACTCACAGACAAATATCTGTATGATAGTTTTTACACTGATTATATAGAGGCGTTGATAAAAACGATAATGATGCTTGTGCTTTGTGCATTTCTCAGAACAGAATTTGTAAATTTCAGCCAAAGCCGACAAAAACAAAGAAAGAAGAGTTAACCTTGGAATTGACGGATATGCCGGAACTGCTTACGATAATGTCGCAACTCGTTGTAGATGTCTTCTAATTAAGCATAGAATTCATCTTTCTTAGCTGCTTTTGCTACATTCAATTTATTGTTTGCCATTCTCCTTTTGTTTGGGGTTACGGTTACAAATATGCTTACTTTTATTGAGTATTTGTTGTGTTTTGGCTAAAAAAACATAAATCTTAATCATTTTTAGTTGAAACGTGTAGTATCTGATACTATGTTTCAAGAATATTTGCTATATTTGCAGTTGAATCATCAATGAAAGGAGAAAAGCGGTTGGAATGACAGGTAGATAGGATTGAAAACAGACCTTTTTCGAGTTACCCACTAACTCAAGTCCACCCCTTCGAACTCCTTTTGGGTAATGTTTCAATAAACAAGTAAAAAGTAATAAGTTAACAATGGAAAGTTTTTTAATTTGGATTTTAAGTGTTTTACTTAGTACAGGGATTAGTACTGGTATAATCGGCTATATTATTCGTTTGCGTGTGAAGCATACTTTGGATAAAAAGATTGTTAAGATAAAACAGGAGAATGAGAAAGAACTTGCTCTTCTAAAACGCGATGTTGATTATCTCATGCAAGTTAGAGAGAAAGGAAATAATGCCACTCAGCAAGTTTTGAGCATCATGGCGCAAAGCAGACGAATATGCAGATATATTGTTGCATTAATAGGGTGCTATTATTCCCCAAAATCATATAAAGAGTGGGGGTGTTATCTTGAGGTTGGTGATGATCAATTAGAATTTAAATCAATTCATGAGAAAGTACAAAGAAAGGTGGAAGAACTCATGTATTATAGAAATCAGCTAAGAGTATTGATGGACGATAATTCTGTGTGGATTTCACCTGAAATCTATAAATTCTTTCACGAAACATTTCACTTGTACCATCTTTTTGCTTCCATTGCAGAGAGACTAATCTGTGCTACTACTGATAATGCATGCTCCCGCAACATCAATTATTTGACAGAAATGGATAATGCGTATCGGAAAATTGATAATAATTATCTCAAAATCCAGAAAACAGCAAATAAAAAGATAGAGGACTTAGAGAAAAAAGTTCGTGGATAAAACCGTATGAGATGCTTCTACAACTATTCCGTGACACTCCCCCCATTGAAACGCATTAATAATTATGTAGTCCTTGGGACAGACTGAGCACGTTTGCACGTAAGACAGGAAAAACAACAACGCGGCCAATGCAGCCGTTGTACTATGTGATGGAAAGTAAGGAAACGCTAAAAGTGGGCTAGTTGTTGATATTTTCGGCCCTGTCTTACATGGTGTTTCCTGTTGATATTTTAGCTGCCAAACGCCTGCCGATTATTGGCTGATTTGATGAGATGACTTCGATTTCCATAGTATACCAGTGTATATGCAAACATATCACGTCAGAGATGAAGGAGAAAGTGGCGGTTATCTCGATTTCTTGTTCCAAGAAGAACATACTATACAAACCACAGAATAGACTTCAGAACACAAGTAATACCTGCAATAGGTAGCCAATATAATCTAAAGAAAGGGTAATTAACTACTACCATGAATATGGATGGATCAACGGTTGTTATCCATATTGTCAGTGTCAATGCCTGGTGTTCCAAAGCCAGTCATCCTTTATGGGACATGAATACGCCTAATCCATCCAAATTGAATGACTATAAAAGCGGAAGAGCTGCACATTTGTCATGCAGTCCTTCCGCTTATTTTTGCCACAAATTTATTATATATTTGTGGCAGTCTCTAATAGTCCAGAGTGTGTATTCTTTGATTCAGGCCCTTCAGGGTTTCTATCATTTTGTCAAACGAAGGTGAATCTCCATATATCATCGTCTCTTGCATCCTTTTGTAGTCCTGCCTCCAGGAATCGATAATGGAGTCAGGTGGAATGATGTCAAGGGTACGCGGCAACAGTGTTGAGTAGTCAAAGCCGCGCAGTCCGATGAATGTGCGTCTGTGTTCCACCACTGACAGATACAGTTCCTTTTCAGCCAGTGCCTGTTCCGCCACAGGCGTTTCAAGTATCTGGCAAATATCATACATGTGCCTTGACATCCGTTCTGTGCGGACAGCATCCTTGGGCTTCGAGAACTCTTCATGCAACAGGAACAGCTTTTCAAGAAAAGTACGTTGCGGGACGACGGCCCTTACATCAAAATCCGGCTCAGTAAAAGGAGCTGCAGTGTACACATTATCTATATAGGAGCGCAGACCGACGATGGATACGGGTTCACTCATGGAACGTCCGCTGACCTCAATGATTACTTTTGAGCGGATATATGGATTGGCGTTGAATACGGGTGTATACTCCACCTCGATTATTTCGGGGTCTGTCGTTGAGATAGGAGTGATATTGACATTTACCTTGAAACAGTCCTTGGCAATACCGTCCTTTTCCAACTGTCCTGCAAGTTCATACTGCAATTTCTCCCGGACGAAAGAGCATGATGCACGTCTCAGCTTATCGCTTATCTGCGTCTTGGACAAAGTGCCGCTGAATCCGAGGAACTCACGGTCAATGGCGACATCAATGTCCTCCGACATGCGGTTGATCAGGTGCCAGCATTTTGCCAGGTTCGTACCTCCCTTGAAGGAGATATGTTCAGCGTATGGAAGGCTGAACAAGGCGTGTAAGACAGCTGTCACCCACCAGTCCTTCTCAATAATCTGCAAGTCCATGCCGTTCTCTGCCTGTACCCTGCGGATGATGTCTCGCCGTTCCTCTATTGTCAGTTCTGTAAATTTCATTTTTCTGTCAGTATTTTGCGCACCCAGATAGGAGCAAGTTGCATGTCATGGTTAAAGTCCTCTTCGGAAACTGATGCCAGATGTTCCTTGATGACAGCCAGCTGCCCTTCGGTTACATTGTCCTCGCCAATCTCCCTTAGGGCAGCGACTATCAAAGCCATCAGCTGCGACTTGAAGGCAAAGATTCGCATCTCCGAGGAATGCCTGAACAGGATGCCCTTCCCCTTTCCGATAGTCACCCGGCGCTGTGAGCCGTCTGTGATGAACACCACATTAGCCGGAATCTGCGTAGTGAGACCGAGCTGGTATAGCGCATAGGACCCGGTAGGTGCAATCCTTACCCTGTCACGCCTGGCTATGCCCTCCGCTATCTCCTCAATGGAAGGAGGTATGATGCCGCTTCCCCATTTCATGTCAATTTTCGGATAATAGTAGATGCCCTGTGCGACACGCATCAGGATGCCGCTCTCGCATAGCCGCACCAATGCTGACCGTACTGCATCTGAGGTGCCGAAGGAGGCAAATGTGTCGGGGAAGAAAAGGGTTCCCCTTGCCGCTCCGTCTATGCTGTTCTTGATCTCGCTATATGTACTTTGACTGGCCATAACACAAATTTTGCCACAAAATTACAATAAATTTGTGGCAAAACAATCTTTTTTCCTTGGAAAATGGCAGAAATGGCCGAAATTTAACAAATATGGGCTATAGGAAAGAAGGGGAAACAGCACGTTTTCGCTGCTGAAAAGTCTTGATTTCAGCCATTTAAGACAGTTCGGGTCTTAAATGTGTTAAATCAAGAGTTTGTCGTCATGAAATTCTTGTAACGGGAGAATTGTCGCTTATTTTGCAGCCCGAAAATAACGATAAAACGCGAATGTAACATGGGAATATTTGGCATCTACGCATTGATTTGCACCTTCCTTCTGCTGGCCTATTACACGGTGACCATCTGGTTCGACCTGCGAGGCAGCAAGGGAACCAGTAAGGACGAGACAGAGACCATCGCCGCCGGTGACATGACCGACACCGAGGCATCGACCGACGTCAGGGAACTTGACGGCGGTGGCTACCTGCTCGACGCGGCTGCCTGTGATGATGAGCCGGAGCCATTAGAGGATGTGGAGGACATCGTCTCGGGCGAAGAAGAAGCAAATGACCAGCCGTCGGAAGTATCTGTTACTGATGGTCTGGACGGAGCGACCGACTCGGTCCTGTCTGCCGGACAATCCCCGGAAGAAAACGCTGAAGAGCAGCACTACGCCCCGGAGCCGTCGGTCTATGACCGTGCACTGAAGGCATACAGCGAGAAGTGCAGCCCGATAGAGCGCGGCTATGAAGAGAAGGTTGACGGCAGTGTGCTGTTGAGCCAGCTGACAAGCTCCATTGGCTGCCAGTGCCGCATCCACCGTCACAGACTGGTCTATTAACAGAGGTTGGCTATGAGCAATATTAGGATAAGAATGACCTTCGTGCTGTTGTCCGCCTTGATGGCGGCGCAGCCGGCTTCTGCCCGTGGCGGCGGCGTGGACTACAGCCAGTCGGCCCAGGCTCTTCATGAGATGACCGTCTATGTCCTTCTGATGATGGGCTATGTCACGGAGATCTGCTTTGCCGTTGCCGCCCTCCTGACATGTTACAGCGCCTTGGTGCTGTATCAGAAAGTCTCTTCCGGCGAGCAGGGCTTCACCAAGGGCGTGCTTGTCCTCATTGGCGGCATCCTCTTCATGATTGCCTCCACCGCCGTGATGCCCGCTTTCTTCGGCATCAGGAACGTATAGCTTTTTTCGAGTTTTTCCATATAAAGTTCAATTTAATTGTCAAACAACATGAAAAAGATTTTCAATTATGTC
Source organism: Prevotella sp. (assembly GCA_017960525.1). Taxonomy (GTDB): domain Bacteria; phylum Bacteroidota; class Bacteroidia; order Bacteroidales; family Bacteroidaceae; genus Prevotella. Next base: position 17,721 of record JAGCZA010000054.1, on the reverse strand, counting down.
GTCACCAAGGCCTCCCAGGCCGGTGACTGCCTGCTCCGCAAGGGAAAGCAGGCTGTGTGTAACGCCCGTGCCTTCGCCGTGGCCCTCCTGGCCACCGCTGCCGGGACGGTGTTCGCCCAGAGCGGCGACGTGAGTGCCGGAGCCAGTGCCCTTCAAGGCGTGACCAGTGACATTGCGGCCTACCTGCCCTATGTCCAGGCCCTCATCTACATCATTGCCGCCGTGCTGACCGCCCCCAATGCCATCAGCGTGTTCCACGAGTGGCAGAACGGCGACCAAGAGGCCAAGAAGCACACCATCGCCCTCGTCGGCGGTGCCATCTTCCTCGTCGTGGCCGTGCAGAGCCTGCCCCTGTTCTTCGGTGCCGGTGAATAACCTAAAGAGCTGCATCAGTGGAGAACAGCGAACATCCCGGCTACGTCACTTCCAAGGGGCTTCAGCGCCCTTTGGAGGTGTTCGGGCTGCGTGGCAGGTACATCTACTGGGCCGCAGGCACAGTCATCGCCACCTTCCTGTTGTTCGTCGCCGGTTTCATCTTCTCAGGCTTCACCGCCGGTCTCATCATGAGTACAGCCGTGCTGGGCATCGGCGGTGGCCTGACCTTTCTGAAGCAAAGCAAGGGGCTGTACAGTAAGAAAGAAGACAAAGGAGTGTTCATCTTCGCCCGTAGTATCGGCGACTAAGTAGGAGTGTTATGGTTACATTGATCTGTATATTGGTTTTCATCTCCATTCTCATCGGCATGGGTATCTCCGTCAAGGCCTTCGGCACTGGCGGCAGGCGTGCCCGCATCTTCCAGGACATCTATTTCAGCATCGAGGATGCCGACGGCTTCGGTGTCATATACACCAAGTCGGGCGAATATTCCGCCATCATCAAGATGGAGAACCCCGTCCTGAAGTTCTCTGCCGACGTGGACAGCTATTACGGCTTTGTCAACCTGATGTCTTCCGTTGTCACCACGCTCGGCGAGGGCTATGCCCTTCACAAGCAGGACATCTTTGTCCGCAGGACCTTCGAGCGTCCTGCCGACGAGCCGGAAGGTGATGACGGCAAGCGGTTCCTCTCCGAAAGCTATTTCCGTTTCTTCAAGGGCCGTTCCTATACGGCCAGCAGCACCTGTCTCGTCATCACGCAGGAAAGCAAGAAGGGCGGCCTGTTTACTTTTGAGACGAAGAAATGGAATGATTTCAAGATGAAGATACAGAAGGTCTATTCGCTGTTGTCGGACAGCGGCATCAGCTGTTCTTTCCTCGATATGAAGGAGGCCCGTGAGTATGCCGACCGTTTCTTCGCCGTCAACTTCAGCGACCGGGTCTTTTCCATGACCGACTTCAAGGTTGACAGCGAAGGAATCCGCATGGGCAACAGGCAGTGCAAGGTGTTCAGCCTGATAGACCTTGACTCCGTGGGCCTTCCGAATGTCCTGCGTCCCTATACGGACATGAATGTCGATAACGCCTCCATGCCTGTTGACCTGATGAGCAGCATCGACAGCGTTCCCGATGCCGACACTTTGGTTTACAACCAGGTGCTCTTCATCCCCAACCAGAAGAAGGAGCAGAACAACCTTGAGAAGAAGCAGAACAAGCACCGTGCCATGGCCAACCCCGCCAACATGATTGCCGCCAAGGACATCGAGGAGGCGCAGGAGGTCATGGCCCGCGAGAACCGCCAGCTGGTGTACTCCCATTTCAACATGATTGTCTGCACCGGTGCCGACAAGGACATGGAGAAGGTCACCAACCATCTGGAGAACATCTTCTCGAAGCAGAACATCCGCATCAGCCGCAGGGCCTATAACCAGCTGGAGCTATTCGTCTCCAGCTTCCCCGGCAACTGCTTTTCGCTCAACCCCAAGTACGACCGTTTCCTCACCTTCTGCGAGGCCGCCCTGTGCCTGATGTACAAGGAGCGCCAGACGCGGGGCGACATCACTCCGCTGCGGTGCTACTACACCGACCGCCAGGGCGTGCCGATGGCCGTCGACATCACTGGCAAGGAAGGCAAGAAGAAATACACCAACAACAGCAACTTCTTCGTCCTCGGCCCTTCCGGCAGCGGCAAGAGCTTCTTCATGAACACCGTCGTCCGCCAGTACTACGAGCAGGACACCGATGTCGTCATCGTCGATACCGGCGACAGCTATGAGGGCATCTGCGGCTATTTCGGCGGCACCTATATCAGCTACAGCAAGGAGAGTCCCATATCCATGAATCCCTTCAAGGTGAGCGAGGCCGAGTACACCCAGAACTTCGGCGAGAAGAAGAACTTCCTGAAGAGCCTTATCTTCCTTATCTATAAGGGCACTGAGAAGCCCACGAAGATCGAGGAGACCATCATCAACCAGACCATCGTGGAATACTACAGGGAATATTTCACCCCGTTCAAGGGCTACAGCGAGGCCGAGCGCAAGGAGCTTGCCGACCGTCTCGTCCTCCAGTACAAAAAGGACGGCACCTTCGACACCTTCGAGAAGGACTTCGAGAAAGCCTACATGGAGAAGCACGGCATCAGCCTCACCGAGGAGGAGCTAGAGCGCCAGGATCGCCTGATGGAGCGTGAGCGCAAGCTCGACAATGTCATCAACGACGCTGCCGCCACCGAGGGCGAGAAACATTCCGCCAGGGTGCGCCGTGACGAGACCCACCGTAAGCTGATGAAGCTGACGGAGCTGACGGCCAGCAGCTTCGACGAGAAGATTTCGAGGGACATCATCAAGATGGAGATGCAGCGCAGCAAGCTCCGTGTCAAGGAGCTCAGCTTCAACACCTACTATGAGTTTGCCGTCGAGCGCATCCCCCAGATACTGAAGCAGCAGAACGTGGAGTTTGCCATCCACGACTTCGCCACTATTCTCCAGCCCTTCTACAGGGGCGGCGAGCTGGAGTACACGCTGAACAACGATATGGACAGCACCCTCTTCGACGAGAAGTTCATCGTCTTCGAGATTGACAAGGTGAAGGACGACCCCATCCTCTTCCCCATCATCGTCCTGATTATCATGGACGTCTTCACCCAGAAGATGCGCATCAAGAAAGGCCGCAAGTGCCTGGTCATCGAGGAGGCATGGAAGGCCATTGCCACCCCTGTCATGGCCGAGTACATCAAGTACCTCTATAAGACCGCCCGCAAGCATTGGGCCATGGTCGGCGTGGTGACGCAGGAGATCCAGGACATCACCAGCAGCGATATTGTCAAGGAGGCCATCATCAACAACTCCGACGTGTTCATGCTCCTCGACCAGAGCAAGTTCAAGGACAAGTATGACGACATCAAGGCCACGCTGGCGCTCACCGACAACGACTGCAGCAAGATTTTCACCATCAACCGCCTGGACAACAAGGAGGGTCGCAGTCCCTTCAAGGAGGTCTTCATCAAGCGTGGTACGGAAGGTGATGTGTTTGGTGTCGAGGAGCCGAGGGAGTGCTATATCAGCTATACCACCGAGAAGGCCGAGAAGGAAGCCCTGAAGGTCTATGTCCGTCATTTCGGCGGCAACTACCAGAAGGCCATCATCGCCTTCATCCACGACTGGGAGCGCAGCGGCATCGGCAAGTCGCTGGAGTTTGCCCGGAAGGTGCTGAAGGAAGGTGTGCTCAGTTTACCCGATAACCCCAAATACATTTCAAGATGATACGCAGCCTGTCCATAGCATTGCTTGTTTGCCTCGGCCTTGACTGTCAGGCAAGCGTCTACTATTCCGTCAACTTCGACCGTAAGACCGAGGCTGCCATGGCGTCCACCTACGCCCTGGAGGTCGCCGCCGAGGCTATGAACAATGAGTCCGTCCAGAAGATACTCGACCATTACACAAGTGCCGAGGTCGCCACGGCGGGCATCTTCGCCTCCAAGTGGTTCGACCGCAAGGCGCTCACCAACGTCGGGCCGTTTGGCACGGCAGAGGAGAACTACTACTATGCCCGTATCAGGCGGCTCGTCGTGGACTGCATACGCCCGAAGCTCTGGTCTGTCGGCTCCCTGATGATCAGGCATCCCGACAAGGCTTTGTACTGGGGGCCGTACCTCTACAAGACCTGCAACGAGGTCGTCCAGCTGTGCATGCAGTTCGAGACCATCGTCACCAACGGCAGGCTCACCTTCCAGGACATCGCTGCACAGGGAGCCTTCCTTGTCATCGGCGACGACCTGAAGGCCATCTTCGACCTCGCCAGGCTGGGCGAGGTGGACTGGTCTGCCGTCTGGGACCACCTCGTGGACTTCGGCAACGGCCTGACGAAAGAAGACCTGAAGGATGACCTCGACAACCTCCTCAGTGCGGGGACGGCCATTGCCGGAGCCGGTGCCGCCGTCCTCGACTCCACCTGGACACAGGCCAGCAAGATTGGCACCGCCTTCAAGCAGAAGCCGCGTGAAATCATCCAGCTATACTATGAGTTCCGCGACCTCTACGATACCTTCTCCGACCCCGATGCCGTCAAGGACCTGGTGATGGCCCGGCTGCTGTCCACCGACAGCACGGGCGTTGCCCGTCTCTTCACGGCTGACGGCTATCATGTGACGAGCTATGTCAGCGACTACATCAAGGAGATGCAAGGACAGTATTACACCCAGCGATGGTATATCTACTGGCGCGACTCAGGCTCCGAGCTGCTCTGTGACTATGCGCCGCCCACGGATGACAACAGCGTCCTGAACGGCCCCGAGTGGTACCGTGTCAGCACCTCCGATGAGAACTATGTGGCCACCGCTGCCGACAGGGAGGCTGCCCTGAGCAATTCCGAAAGCTATGCCGGATGGTCGCGCGCCCGTTGTGAGCAGCTGCATCAGGCAGACCCTAAATACTATTACAACTTCTATCCGTCTATGTGGTCTTCGCGCATCTACAAGCAGAAGAGCGGCAGGACGACAGCCTTTGCCTACGCCTACAGCATCAAGGTCTATAAGGAATGGAACAGCTACGAGGAGGTCTATGAGGAGGTCTTCGACAGCCAGACGATGGACCTGAATGCTTTCCGTAAGATGATGGAGGCCAAGCTGCTGGAGTATAACAGCCGTGAGGAGGACAATGCCGTGCCCAAGACCTATTACATCGGCATGGACACCAAGCGTTACTACCAGGCCGCCGACGAGAAGAAGCTCAATGGCTGTGTCAGCGTCAGCTTCACCCTGAACTGCCATGACGGCGCGAAGCTCGGCGAGGGCAGCTTCCAGTGGAAGGAGAACGGCGACCAGTACCACTGCCTGAACGAGGACTCCAAGCGCTTCGCCATGGAGAGCACCCTTTCAGGCGGCCCGGACACAGGCGGCATCGACGCGGAGATAAGCACATGGGCGGCGAAGGTCAACGACCTCCAGAACCAGATCAATGCCCTCGAAGCCCGGAACCGCGAGCTGCTGGCACAGATCAGCAAGGTCAGCGTGGAAGAGGCGGCTCCGCTTCGTGAGCAGTATAACGCCAACATGAGTCAGATCAACTCCCTCCGTTCCCAGCTCACCATAGCCCTGGCAGAGCTTAACCGGCTGCAGCAGGGAAAGAGTGACATGCTTGCGGACTATTACGACGAGGAGGACGGTGCCTATCGCATCCCTGCCCTCATGCACGACCTGGAGGGAGCCTACGGCATCGAGTGGTCGGATGGCGGCTCATGGAGCGGCTACACCTTCACCCGCAAGGGCTATGTCCGTGGCATGAACGGCTCCGTCACCCTGACATGCGACCTGAAGAAGGTGCGCGGCGAGTCGTGGCTCATCAATTTCTGGGGCATCAGGATTCTCCGCATCCACCGTGCCATCCTTGGCGTGGAGTGGAAGCTGACGGCAGAATACTCCTCTTCCGACGTCGTGGACATCATGGAGCTGGACCCTGGCCTCTCGGACAGGGAGAAGACCGATGCCGTCAACCGGCGTATGCAGGAGATACTTGCGGAATATCCCTCGTGCAGCGTCGATGTGGACTATGCCTATTCCGCTCCGCCCGGGGCTGATGACGACCAGGACTCCTACCATCTGCTATGGGTGTCCGACCGTCTGCGCATCGCCCGTCAGGTGGACTACCGCCTGTCGCGCATCTATGCCGAGCTGCTCCTGCTGGAGAAGTTCATGTACAGCCGCCAGTCGCTGTTGGACTACCTGAAGGCCCAGGTCTTCAGCGGGCTCGGCGACGGGGTGCGCAACAAAGTGTACCGTAAGAGCTTCAGACGCTGGCGCAACAACAGCCGTCGTGCCTGGAGCGGTGATGAAGCCTCTCTGGAGGACGATGATGATGACAATTCATAGATATGGAAAGTATGGACAGAATGAAGAAAAAACACCTGATGGCGTTCCTGCTGTTGCTCTTGCCCGACGTGGCATGTGCGCAGTGGTCCTTTGACGTCAGCACCGTGGAGGCGATGGTCGCCGACCACAAGCGCATCCGTTCCGTGCTGATAGCCCGCAGCACCGTCGAGCAGGCCAACAAGCTGCTGCATGATGCCAGCAAGGATGCCAATGTGGAATACAAGGATGTCAATGTCGACCTTGACAAGTACACCCGCTGCTTTGACCTTATCGACCTTATCCTCCAGGGCACGTCCACGGTCTTTTCCGTCAGGAATACCATCTCCGACGTGTCCGACAAGGTCGGCAAGTACAAGGACCTGTTGCAGACCTATTCCGACAAATGTCTCCTGAAGGGTGATGTCGTGTCGAGCGACACCATCATCATCGGTATCAGCAGACGGACGATAGAGCGCATTGCCGACGATGCCGGTGACCTGGTCAGTTCCTTTGAGGATCTGCTGGCCATCTATGCCGTCGGTGCCGCCACGAATGCGCCGGAGAGCAAGACCGTCATGATGATTGCCGTCCTGCGTGACATCAACAGCAGTCTTGATGACATCCGCCTCTCCGTCAATGCCGCCTATATTGACCTGTGGAAATACATACGTGTTCGCACCACCTACTGGAAGAACGCCATCTATCAGGCCAGGAGCCTGCATGAGATAGCCAACGACGCTTTCAGCCGATGGAAGGGTGCAGCCGATGTTTTTGACTATTAAAAGAGAATCGTAATATGAGAAGGAAAAGTTTTTATCCATTCATGATGCCGGTCGTCATGCTGTTGTTGACAGTGGCGGTTACCTCCACTGCCCAGACATTCACCTATAACCATGACGCATCGGTGATGAACCAGTTCCTTGTCGGAGAGACTGGCGCTGGTGCCTTACAGCCATCGCTTTATTACAATGCCACCCACAACAGCTACCAGAAGTGGGCATATTCCGAGAACAAGAATCTCTTCCGTGGGCAGATGACGCTTGTCCTGGAGCGGGAGAAGCCGCTGGCTGAGGAAATTGATTCCGCGTTGACCTACCGTGCGAGGATAGAGGCCATGAATGTCGCCGACCGCACCCCCAAGGCCCTTGACCTTGCCTGGCAGGCGGAGAAGGCCAAGATTGAGAAGAAGTTCAGCATCTTCCGTGAGAACATCAACAGGATAACCATGAAGGGCGGCACCTCCCAGGACTACCGGGAGTGGCTGGAGATATACAACTGTCTGCAGACAGCCTTAAAAGCCGTCCGTGATGCCTATATGCCTTTGAACGAGCGGAAGAAGCAGTATCTGGAGATATACCACGACATCGTGTTGCGAAACAGCCAGCTGGTTCAGTATGTCACGTCCCTGTCATACGGCAAGGAGGCGGAAGAGCTGTTGCACAGCAAGGTCAGTCCCAGGTATGTCAGGCTCAGTTCCTATACCTCGGATGCCATGGGCCGGTGGAAGGTGTCGATGGCTGCAGGAATTATAGGAGGCGAATAACAAAGAATATAAACGAAGACTATGAGAATAAGACGATTGCTTTTCACGCTTGTGCTTCTGCTGACTATCGCTGCTCCGGGCGTTCATGCCCAGGGAGATTTCGTCGATGCCCTTGACAGCATCAGCAGCAATATCGGTGTTGAGCTGTTTGAGGAAGAAATCGATGACGTCATCTTCCAGACCAATGAGTTCCTGACCGATGCCACCTTCACGGGTGACAACGGCCCTTTCTGGTGGATTCTCCAGATGAGCATGTGCCTCGGCGCCTTGTTCGCCATCATCATGGCGGCGGGCATGGCCTATAAGATGATGGTGAAGGGAGAGACCTTCGACCCGCTGAAGATTGTCAGGGTGTTGGGCATCGCCCTTGTGATGACGCTGTGGTATGGCGACTTCAGCGTCCTCGACGGGCTGGCCTATATCCCCAACTGTATCGGCAGCTACACCCATGACCTGTACGAGGCCGAGGCGGCGCAGGTGCAGGACAAGTACGAGCAGCTCCTGCCTTTGATAGTCCAGCGCGACTCGCTGACCAGGAAGGCGCAGGGAGAGATCAATGCCGCCGCCAACAGTGTCAGCGGGAATGGCGTGCAGGAGTCCGTCAGTGAGGGCATGGGGCTTGATGCCGCCACCAATTCCACGGCAGAGGCGGAGAAGGCCAAGACGATGACCCTGTATGCTGGCCTGATGGTCTTCCTGGATAAGATCATCATGTTCCTTGCCCTGATAGCCTTCCGCATAGGATGGTGGGGGACCATCTACTGCCAGCAGATACTGTTGGGCATGCTGACCATCTTCGGTCCCATCCAATGGGCGTTCTCGTTATTGCCGAAATGGGAAGGGGCCTGGGCGAAATGGATCACGAGGTATCTCACCGTCCATTTCTACGGTGCGATGCTCTACTTCGTTGGATTCTATGTGCTGTTGCTGTTCGACATCGTGCTGAGTGTGCAGTATGAGAACCTGACGGCCATCCTTGAATCCCAGCAGACTTTCAACGGCTACCTGCAGAACACCATCATGACAGCCGGCTACCTCCTCGTGGCGAGCATCGTCGCCCTGAAGTGCCTGAACCTTGTCCCTGACCTTGCCGCCTGGATGATTCCCGAGGGCGACACCGCTTTCTCCACCCGTAACTTCGGCGAGGGCGTGGCCAGTCAGGCGAAGGCCAGCGCAACGTCTATCATCCGTTAAACATAATAATAATCGATATGGTAATCAAGAATTTGGAGAACAAAATCAAGCTGGTGCTGATCATCTGCAGCCTGTTCCTTGCCGGTTGTGTCGTCATCAGCGTGTCGAGCCTGTTTATGGCCAGGGGCATGGTCAATGATGCCCAGAAGAAGGTGTATGTCCTTGACGGCAATGTGCCCATCCTCGTGCAGCGCACGACGATGGACGAGACGCTTGACGTTGAAGCCAGGAGCCATGTGGAGCTGTTCCATCATCTCTTCTTCACGCTGGCACCGGACGACAAGTATATTGCCTACACGATGGAGAAGGCGATGTATCTCGTGGACGAATCCGGCCTGGCTCAGTACAACACTTTGAAGGAGCGCGGCCTGTTCCAGAACATCATCGGCACGAGCAGCGTCTTCAGTATCTTCTGCGACAGCATCAAGCTCAGCAAGGAGGACATGACCTTCACCTACTATGGGCGTCAGCGCATCGAGCGCCGCACGAACATCCTCTACCGTGAGATTGTCACCACGGGCGGCCTGAAGCGTGTGCCGAGGACCGAGAACAACCCCCACGGGCTGATGATTGTCAACTGGCGCACCATCCTTAACAAGGATATTGAGCAGCGTAAGAAGAGTGAGTTCTAACAGTCGGGAGGAGCATGTCATGGGATTCAGGAGAATAATATTAGGCGAGCCGATGCCGGACAAGAACGACCCGAAGTACCGGGAGCGCTATGAGCGTGAGGTCGCCGCCGGGAGGAAGTTCGCTGATGCCGTCGGCATCAGCTGGCTGGCCCGTGTAACGCATACGGTTGCGTGCAGGAACAAAATGCTGTTCCTTGTCGTGGTGTTCGGCATTGTCCTTGCCTGTTTCACCTATAACGTCATCACGATGGTGAAGGTGTACAACAAGAGCAACAAGGGCAGCAATGCCGTGGAGCAGGTGGACAGGGCCATGCGGGAGCAGCATCCCGGCGTGAGTGCCGTTGAGTATGAATCAATAAAACCATCCTATCATGAATAACAGAATCAATTTGAAGCAGACCAAGTATATACTGCCTCTGGGCGTATATGCCTTTGCCCTTTTCGTCGGCTATCAGGTCATCCGTCTGTTCACCATCGAGGTCGAGGACAAGGGTGACAAGAGCCTTGTCACCACCGACTACCTGAATGGCGACCTTCCGACGGCCAATGTCAGCGATAGGCTGGGCAGCAAGCGTGAGAACATGCAGCACAGCTTCGGCTATATCACCGACAACAGTGCCGTCGAGAACATCGCCGACGACATTGACAGCCTGCGGAAGAAAGAGGAGTACACGACCCATTATACCGATGAGGAGCTTGCCGCCCTGGAGCGTCAGGCCAAGGAGGCCGAAGACCGCAAGCGGCTTGAGGAGTTGCAGAACCGTCTCAGTGATGCCGGCCGTCAGGGGCAGGCAATGGGCAGTAACGACTTCGTCCTTCCTGTGAGCGATGAAGAGCGTGAGCTGGCGTTGCAGAACCGCCGTAGCAGGGAGATGGAAGAGATGGAGGCCGCCCTTGGCATGGCCCGCTCCCAGGGACGTGCCCGCTTCGGTGGGACGGCACAGCAGGACGTGATGCCCGCCGACACCGTGATGCAGGGGGCCGTCGCAGAGGCAGAGGCCAGTCCCGATGCCGTCCATGCCCTTGATGACGATGCCGAGAGCCAGACCGTCGTCAAGAAGAAGGAAAACGCCAGTGACTATTTCAACACCCTCAGCGAGAATGCCCCGGAGTCCCATCTCATCAAGGCCATCATCGATGAGGAGGTGAAGGCCGCCGAGGGCAGCCGTGTACGCCTCCGTCTGCTCGATGACATCGAGATTGGTGACATCCCCATGAGGAAGGGCAGCTATATCTATGCCACCATGAGCGGCTTCAGCAAGCAGCGTGCCAAGGGCAAGGTGGAGAGCATCATGGTCGGCGACGAGCTGTTCAAGGTCAGCCTGTCCATCTATGACACCGACGGCCTTGAAGGCCTGTACGTCCCGGGGTCGCAGTTCATGGAGACCGTCAGGGACGCTGGCAGCTCTGCCATGCAAGGCAATATGAATCTCAACGAGGGCGGCGGCTATGGAAGCAATGTCGAGCAGTGGGCCATGCAGGGGCTGCAGAACGCCTACCGCCGCACCTCCAATGCCGTCAGCAAGGCCATCAAGAAGAACCGCGTGCGCCTGAAGTACGGCACCCAGGTCTACCTTGTCAATGGCAAGGACAAGAAAAAGAAGTAAGCCACAGGCTATGTGATTAAATAATTCAATAATAAAATAACTATTTATGAGAATCAGCAGAACTGTCATTTGCGGCGCGTTGCTCCTCTGCGCCCTGTCGCTGCCCGTCACGTCGTCGGCCCAGCAGACCTATAATGAGATGGAGCAGTTGACTGTCAATGAGCATGTCACCACCGTCATCACCTCCTCGGAGCCTATCCGTCTGGTAGACATCTCCACGGACGTTGTTGCGGGCGACAAGCCCATTGGGAATATCATCCGTCTGAAGCCCAAGGAAGGCGGCCATGAGGATGGTGAGGTGCTGGCCATCGTTACCGTGGTCACCGAGCGGTTCCGTGCGCAGTACGCCCTTGTCTATACCACACGACTGGAGGAGGCCGTCACCGACAAGGAAGTCCAACCCTCTGAGCAGACAGCGTTCCATAACCCTGCCGTGAGCATGAGCACCGAGGACATGGTGCGCTTTGCGCGGCGTATCTGGAACAGCCCGGCCAAGTACCGTCATGTCAGCACCCGGCACCGCAGGATGGTGATGCGGCTGAACAATATCTATTCCGTCGGTGAGTATTTCTTCATCGACTTCAGCGTGGAGAACAGGACGAACCTGCGTTTCGACATCGACGAGCTGCGCTTCAAGCTCGCAGACAAAAAGCAGCAGAAGTCCACCAACGTGCAGATTGTCGAGCTGGAGCCTGTGCTGCTCCTCGACAAGAGCGGCAGCTTCCGCCATGGCTACAGGAATGTCGTCGTGCTCAGGAAGATGACGTTCCCGGGCGACAAGGTGCTGAGCATAGAGTTGAGCGAGAAGCAGATCAGCGGTCGTACCATCACGATGACCATCGACTATGAGGACGTGCTTGCCGCCGACTCTTTTGACAACCTCCTGCTCAAGGAAGAATAAACCTTTTTAGCGAAACAGATTATGGGCACATTGTATAATAGAAACAACTGCACACGGCATTTCCTGATGGGTGTCGTGGTGTTCGCGCTGTCCTCCTTTGCCAACGGGACAAGTGCGCAGAGCAGCAACCAGAACCGCCTGATGCTCGGATGCGGGGCGCTCTATGAACGGGGCTTTGATGCCACCGTTGCCTACGAGCATGAGACGAAGTACCATCATGCCTGGGAGTATTTTGCCACGGGCTACCTGAAGTACCGGGATGACCCTGCAGCCGGTCATGTCACGGAGAAGTCCTTCTGGGACAGCTACAACACCTGGCATGTCGGCATCGCCTATAAGCCTTGTGTCAGCCGTGGCCGCAACCATCACGGCAATGCCCGCCTCGGTGTCAGCGGCGGCAGTGACAGGCACAGGTTCGTCGGCGGCATCCATGTGGGCTATGAGCACAGCTACGCCTTGCGCTACGGCTGGCAGCTGTTCTTCCAGGTGAAGGAGGATGTCGTCATCAGGGGTGAAGACCTCTTCAGGACAGGTCTTGCCGTAGGTGTGAAAGTCCCGTTGTAGAAACCATTCAAGAACATATTGTTATGAGAAAGATCACTTTACTATTTGCATTCCTGGCATCAATGACGATGCTCGTGTCCTGTGACGAGCATGAGCCGGTGGACCTTGATGTGCATACGGGCTATGTCCTCTGCGACGACGGACAGGTGCTCAGCACGGACGCCTATTTCCGTCAGGACATGAAGAAAGCCGTTGCCGTCGTCTTCGCCCCGCAGACGGAAGAGCATGGCGTGCTGGCCGTCCTGCTGGACGAGATTACTCCTATTGCATTCTCCGACACGCTGGGCCTGGAGCTGGGAACCAGTTGTGACGAGACGGCATACGACGGCTATGTGAACACCACTGTCATGCAGAACAACCGCGACACACGTACAGGCAAGGGGTCGCCATTGGCCGACGAGGCGTTCACCAGTCACTACTTTTTCCAGAGCGACTATATTCCGAGCGTCGCGGAGATGGGGCTGTTGTTTCTTGCCAAGGACAGGGTCAATCCCGTCATTGAGCGATGCGGCGGCACGCCCCTGTATTCCGATGCTGCTGACGGTCGCTGCTGGTACTGGACAAGTACCGAGGTGGAGCAGAACAAAGGCCATCAGGCCTGGCTTTTCTCCATGAGCGACGGCAGCCGCCACAGGACACCGAAGACGAACCGTTACCGTGCCCGTGCCATCGTGGAGTATCATCCGCTGAACATCAGATGAAGGAAGGAGGCAGCTATGGGCTGGGGAAAGACGTTGGGTAAGAACCTCGTCCGGGGCACGGGCTTCGGTCTGAGGCATACGAAGGGCGCGCTGGTCGTCGGAGGTGTCGGCTACGGCATCTATTCGGGCCAGGGCGCGTTGAACACCTGGGGCGACTGGGCCTTGGGCAAGGACAGGATGGATCAGCTGAAGAAGGACGGCGTGGCTCCCGTCATCGGCGACGCCCTCCTGGGCGAGGGCGGCACGGAAAAGGCCGTCGAGAAGGGTAAGGACCTTGTCAGCGGTGTCGGCGATGCCCTCAGCGGCGTCAAGGACGGTGCCGGCGGCCTGTTCGGCAGCTTGGGCAACCTCGTCAGCGGCATCTTTGGCGGCGGTGCCAGCACCCTCGTAGGGCTTATCGCTGCGGGGATGATGCTCTTCGGCAATTTCGGCTGGATGGGAAAGATTGTCTGCGGCCTTATCGCCGCCGTGTCCTTCGGGCTGTTCAGCGGCAACAGCCGGCAGGCAGCCGACGGCAGGCAGCTTGCCGCCGCTCCCGTCCAGTCACAGGAGGGCAGCCGCCTCCGGGACTATTCCAGTGAGACGGAAGGCAATGATGAAGATAACGGACATGTAATATACAGACCACGGAGATGAACTATTCAAAGGATATGCTCTTGGAGTCACAGAGTGGCTTCATGATGCCGTTTGCCTCGGCAGACGATGAGGAGATACAGGTCACCCTTGGCCTTCGGTGAGCAGAAGCACCCCGTCACGGGGCAGCCGTTCCATCACAGGGGCATCGACTTCGTATGCAGCGAAAAGCCGCTGTTCGCCCTGGCGACGGGCACCGTCGTCGGTGCGGGCACCGATGCCGTCCACGGGAACTATATCATCACCAAGTACGGCAAATACGAGGTGAAGTACGGCCATGTCGCCGAGGCCTACGTCGGCTACGGCAAGGGTGTCGTCGCGGGCCAGGAGATAGCCCTTAGCGGCGACTTCCTCCATTTCGAGGTGACCTTTGCCGGTGAGGTGATGGACCCGATGGAGTTCCTCGGCATGGTGTACGGCAACATCCTCCAGCTCCAGTCCATGGGGATGAAGGGAAGCAACATTTTTACTAATATGGGCGTGAAGGTCAGGACTGACTACGACGAGGACCAGGAGGAGATAGAGCAGATGATGCAGCGCTGGCTTGGCAGCTATATGCTCGACATCATGCAGGGCACATACGTGCCGCCCAAGCGCATGGAGTCGTCGCTTAGGAACATCTTCGCACAGTCTGCCGACAAGAACTACTTTTACGAGGCTATGCCGAGCATCGGCAATCCCCTGGGACTCAGCAGCCGTGGTGCGCCGCTGGCGGCCCGTTTCCAGAACCTCCTCATCGGCGACTTCCTGAACTACATGGCCGTGCGCCATCACGTCTATCTGTCCACATGGGACGAGGCTCAAAAAAAAAAGTTTCTGAGCAGGCAGCTGCCGACGGCTACCTCGTAGACCCGCTGGCCGGTTTGCAGATTCTCGATGCGCAGAGCTATGACGTGAGCAGAACGGCGGCCGTCTATGCCGACAACACCGGCCACCGCTGGTGGACGAAGGCCTGGTTCAACGGTCGTGAGAAAGGCGAGAAGGCCGTGGAGATTCCGCGTGCCATGGCCGTCAAGTTCGTCAATGACGAGATAGGCAAGGATGCGTGGCTGACCCGTTTCTATCCGAAGCAGATGAGCGTGCTGAGCAATGCCATCGCACAGACCAGGCAGCAGCTGTTGGGACTATAATAAGGAATGACATGGAAGAGAAACAGATCGAGCAGATGTTCATTGACTCGGAGTATTGTGTCAATGAGTATTTCAAGCAGCATATCCTCCCCAGGCTGGAGTTCCATCAGTCCTGTCGTGAGGGCCGCCGCCTTGGGGCGATGGCCACGGGCTTCGGCGTCAGGAACGCTTTCTTCCCGAGTGAGGAATATGCCACGGATGTCACGCTGAGCTGCCCTGCCAATGACATCGAGGCGACCATGAGCGACATGAACCGTGACAGGGCATTCGCCCAGGACTTGGAAGTCATGGCGGCAGGGTGGCGCACGGCTGCCGTGGCGCAGGTCGGCGAGGAGCGATACCGTCAGCTCTGCGAGGAAGCCGGTGGTGACATCGCCTCCAGCTATATCAACTACCGCCTGCTGATGAAGATGGTGGACTATGAGGTGGCGAAGAATCCCATCAGGGGGTCTGCCGACTATATCTTCAGCGAAGCCCGCAAGTCGTCGCTGCTTGATTTGTTGAGTCCTCCCACGTCTGAACTTCAGAAGTTCATCGACAAGAAGTGTGTCGAGAAGTACGACCCCAGCCTGCTGGAGCGTGGTGCGGGAAAGGCCCTCGGTGCCGTCACCGACCTCGTTCTCCTTGCCCCGATAGCGCCCGCCACTGGCGGTGCCGCCAACTGGGGCCGTCTTGGCAAGTTCGTCGCCGTTGACATGGGCTTCTCTGCCATCGAGGATGTCTGTGAGCGCAATGAGTATGACGAGAATGTCAGCCAGCTCGTCAGCCTCGGCCTTTTCGGCAGGCGCAGGGATGTCTTCGCCGATTTCGTCAGGCAGAGTTCCGCTGTCAGTCCCTACGGCAATGACTATGTGGAGAAGGCCAACGAGCAGATGACAAACAAGATTATCAGGCGTTCCTCCACGAATCCTTTCCTGTTTGACAGGGAGAGCCTTGTGCCGGACATAGGGGCAAGGCTCACGGAGTTGCCGGAGATTCCCGACTATGTGTCCCAGCTGCGCCAGGCCGGTGAGCTGCATTTCGCCATGCGCGAGAAGTTCGGCGGCCATGATGCAGCTTCCGCTCCGGAGGCGGAACAACAGCAAGGGCAGGCCGCCGTCCAGCAGCGGGACAAGTCCGTCAGCGGATGGGGTAGCCTCCTTGACACCCTCGGCCTGAGCGGTTTCGGCGATGTGGGCAAGAACCTCGGCTATGTCTTCGCCATGCTTCCCGACCTGCTGATAGGCGTGTTCACCGGCCAGACGAAGCGCCTGAACATCTCCGACAACCTGATGCCCATCGCCGCCATCTTCGGGGGCATGTTCGTCAGGAATCCCATCCTGAAGATGCTGCTGATAGGTCTTGGCGGTGCCAACCTGCTGAACAAGGCAGGGCATGAGGCCCTTGACCATGCAGGCATCAAGAGCGATGTGCCGCGACAGTACCGCACCTGTCAGGACGAAGCCCTCGACCGGCGCATCAAGAACCCCGTCATACAGGGCAACACCCTCGTCGCCGATATCGACGGCGTGCCGCTGGTGCTGACGGTCTCTGACGAGGCCGTCGATGCCTACTACAAGGGCGCCTTGCCGCTGAACACCCTCTCCAATGCCGTCCTCCATGCATGGGACAGCAGGCAGGAGCTGGCGGCGCAGCGCTATGAGCAGGGCGTGGACGAAGAGCAAGAAAGAGCAACTAATATAGCGTTGAAATAACTTATTCATGAACAAAAACAATCGTACAATGAAAAGAAAAATGCTTCTTGTAGCCGTCGGCATGGTGCTGGCCGCTACCCGTCCTGCATCCGCACAGGAGCAGGAGATTGTCATCAACGAACAGGAACTGCAGCCGCTTTCACCCACCTACCTTGACGGTGTGCATGAGAACGCCGGATGGGACTCCAACTGGTTCCTGTCCTTGCAGGGAGGGGCGTCGGCTTTCCTCGGCAAGCCAGTGGGCCATGCCGACCTCTTCGACCGTTTCAAGCCGGCACTTGTCGTCTCACTCGGCAAGTGGTTCACGCCGCAGATAGGCGGACGGCTGGCATACCAGGGGCTGAAGCTCCGTGACTGGCAGCTGGCGTCACGCTCCTACCAGAGCGTCCATGCCGACTTCCTCTACAACGTGTCGCCGAATTTCCGTAACGACATTGAAGCCCTGCCGCGATGGGACTGCATACCCTACGTCGGCGTGGGCATCATCCGTAACTCGTACACCCATCACAAGCCTTTTGCCATCTCATACGGCATCGTCGGACGCTATCGGCTGAACACAAGGCTCCATCTGTCGGCAGAGCTGGGAATGACGAACACCTTCCAGGACTTCGACGGCAATGGAGCCGGCAACAAGTTCGGCGACCAGCTGCTGCAGGCCTCCCTCGGCCTGACCGTGACAGTGGGAAAGGCGGGATGGAAGCGGGTCATCGACGCAAGGCCCTACATCTGCCAGAACGATGTGCTGGCCAGTTATGTGGATCAGCTGCGGGAGAGCAGCCAGAGGCTTGCCAGGCAGCATGAATTCGACAAGGAGGCGCTTGCAGAGATGCGAAAGATTCTGGAGATAGAAGGCCTGTTGGAGAAGTACAAGCTGATGAATCAGGAAGACAAGAATGGAAACCG
>JAGCZA010000053.1 GCA_017960525.1 Prevotella sp. | reverse complement strand
CAAGCGTGGTCAGGTACTTGATGTCAGGCACATGCTCCTCGTTGTCGAGGATAGCCTCATAGAGGTGGCTGATGCTCCAGCGCAGGGGGATGTTGTAGTTGAACAGTTCCGAGAGTTTGGCGGCAGCCTTGCCCGTGTTCGGGACAGATACCTCGACCAACAGTACTATTTCGGAACGGAGCAGGCCCTGCGCTTTCTCCGCAAAATAAGCGTCGAAGTCCTATGAACCAGCCTACGCATCACCAGATAGCCACTTATCTCACCGACTACGCCCTGAGCGAACTGGTGAAATACGTAATGGAAGACACAGGCTGCACCATTGAGCAGGCCATGGAGCGCGTATACAACTCTCCGCTGATGACGGCCCTGCAGGACGAGGAGGGCGAACTCTATGTGCAAAGCCCCGCCTATCTGTATGAATTAATGGAGATAGCCGAATAGCAATACTCCCGAGGGCTATCCCAGCAATTCCTTCAATTTATTAACATTGCCGCGCGACACGGGGATGGCATCGTGACTGTGACACATCACAAGTTGCATGGCGCGAGAATTAGAGGAGATTTGCTCCACCTGACCGAGATTGACCATAAAGGCACGATGGCAACGGACTATCATAGGATAGGCCTGCAGCGTGTCTTCCATCTGTTTCATCGTGGCACGAAGCATCGTGGTATGCACATCACCATCGTTGTGTTGCGTCACCTTGACGTAATTGCCAACGGCTTCAATATATAATAGGTCTAAGATTTTGAGAGTTACAGATTCGCTGGTGGCACCCATAAGGGTGATTGTGTCCTTTGATTCCTCCTGGTCAATCATTTCTACCCTCCTTTCGGAGAGGTCGGGGGAGGCCTCTCTTTGCAATTTCTTCAACTGTTCGTTCATAAGTCTGGTTTCTTCCAGTTCTGCAGCCAGATAACGGCTACGGAACTTGAATCGCCAGTAGAGTCCGATGGCGAAAGAGAGGAAGGCAATAATCACCAACGTCTCCAGGTAATTGCTCAAAGACAACTTATTACCTTCTACCAATTCACTCATCACGAAGTGGCGGTATAGACAGACGAGCAACGCCACCAATGGTGTGTTGATGCATTGGAAACGGAGATTACGGCTAATGACATAACTGACACCACGGTCGTAGGAACGCGGCATGCAGATTGCATATTTCAGAATGACTTCCGTCAGGAAACAACTGAGCAAGCCCAATGCAAAGATGCTCAGCAGATGGATATATGCCTGCCACTGCCACATTTCGAGCCCGAAGGGCTTGAAGACGGCGATTGCCATCACGATGAAGGCGCTACTGATGACGCGGATGTTAATGGTTTCTCTGTGACCTTGGTTCATACGGTCGGCAAAAGTAATACAATTCTGCAAGACCACCAAACCTTTCGTCACATTTTTATGCAAAATATCCCATATTCTTGGAGGTTCCGTTGATACTTCATACTTTTGCAGCGTCGAAATGATGAAAAGTCTTTAATAGTAAAAAAAGGAAAAATTATGAAAGCAAGAACGATTATTGGAATTCTATTGATTGTGGCTGGTGCATGGAAACTGGCCAACCTGTGGGGACTCATTGAGAACGACTGGCTGTGGCGCCAGCCCTGGACTGTGTATGTCGCTCCGGCAGCGCTCATATACTTAGGTGCCATAGTGATTGTCAACAGTTATCGTCGCAACCCTGACCAATGGCTACAGCGTCCTCTGCCCATTGGTGAAGATGGCAAGCGCATCTGCTGTAGTGTGCACTATGGCGGCGATGAGTACATCTATCGCGGCGAGACCTTCCGCGGTGCCCGTCTCGATGCATTCTGCGGAGGCATCCGAATGGATTTGCGAAATGCTACGATTACAGAGGATGAAGAAATAGAGATCCATACCTTCTGTGGCGGCATCGAACTCTTCGTGCCACAAGCGGTGAACGTAGAAGTCAAGAGCCGCAGTTTCATTGGCGGTGTAGGCAACCACACCAAGCACATTGTAGGTAAGGAAGTGCCTTGTCTCTACATTATAGCCGACAATTTCCTGGGCGGTGTGGATATCAAGAATTAATTGCGCGAATGGCGCATATATGTTTGGTCTTTCGATATAGAAATGGGGACCATTCGTCACAGATTTACCGTTTATCACACCATTCGTCACAAACCCCTGCATAATATCCCACTTATGCAGGGGTTTCTGCAACTATCTGTAATTTTGCAGCGTCAAACACGACAAAGAAGTCAAAGAATCGATTTAAATGATAAATGACATGAAAAAAGTTAGTTTAAGATTCGCAGCGCTGATGGCTGCAATGATGATGACAGTGATGACGTTTGCCAAGACACAGGACTGGGGCGGACAAGTGATTGACGAGAAGGGCGAGCCGATGCCCTTTGTGAATGTGGTGCTGCTGTCGCTGCCCGACTCGGCCTTCGTGCAGGGAGCGATGACGGGCATGGACGGTGTGTTCAAGATTGTGACGGATGTCAATCAGGGATTGTTCAAGGTGACGAGCGTGGGCTACCAGACCTTATATATAAATGCTGGCCAGGACTTGACTATCCAGATGAAGGAGGACACGCAGTTGCTTGGCGAGGTCGTGGTGAAGGGACTGCTGCCTAAGACCCACGTGAAGGGCGATGCCATGCGCACTACCGTTGCAGGAACCGTACTGGAAAAGGCTGGCACGGTGAGCGACGCCTTGTCGAAGATTCCGTCGCTTGAGGCTGAACGCGACGGCGCCGTGAAGGTGCTTGGCCGCGGCGATGCCGAGGTGTACATCAACGGCCGCAAGGTGCAGGACGTGAAGGAACTCTCGCGACTGCGCTCCGACCAGATACAGCATATCGACGTGGTGCAGAATCCTGGTGCCCGCTATGCCGCCTCGACGAAGGCTGTGGTGCGCATCACGCTCAAGAAGGCTCAGGGCGAGGGCATCAGTTTTCAGGAAAACACCTCTGACTATTACCAGTATGGCTACACGCTGACCAACAACCTCGACGTGAACTACCGCAAAGGCGGCCTCGACGTCACCGCCTCCTTTTGGGCAGGCCGCTACGGACACAGCAAGTCGCTGCAGGAAAACGACCTTACCTATTACGTTGGCCCCGACTTCTACCTCGGCCGCAGCAATCAGGAAACGAAGAATGTGTGGAAGGGGTGGTCGCCACAGTTGCAGGTGAACTATATGCTGGACGAGAACCACAGTTTCGGCGCCTTCTATAAGTACGACCGCCATCCGGGCGGCGATTCCGACGGATTCTTCTATACCGACAACTACGTCAACGGCATTTACAGCGAGCGCTCGGAGAGCCACATCAGCGGCGACGACAACTTCCGCAAGCACATCTTCAATGCCTATTACAACGGCAAGGTGGGCAATCTGGGCATCGACTGGAACGTGGACGGCCTCTTCGACAAGACCGTTGAAGACAACAGCACAGAAGAGATGACCATTGATGCCAACAACGTCCGCTCTACCCACAATGTGAATAACAGCACCAAGAGCAGCAACAACTTCTGGGCTACGAAACTCATCCTCAGTTATCCTGTGTGGAAAGGCAATCTCAGAGTCGGCGGCGAGTATTCCTACAACCACCGCACCGATGCCTACTCTTTCCTTTCAGCCGAGGCGCTGCCTGTGAAAGCCACCGACACGGAAATCAACGAGAAGTCGGCTGCCGCCTTCGTGGAGTACGGGCGACAGTTCGGCAAGCTTTATGCCCAAGTAGGCCTGCGCTATGAACACCTCACCAACGACTACTTCAACTTTGGCGTGCGAGAGGACGAGGTCTGCCGCGACTATGGCGACTGGTTCCCTACTGCCACACTCTCTATGCCTGTGGGCAAGTTGCAACTCTCGCTCTCCTATCGCAAGGACATCGAGCGCCCCAACTACTCCAACCTCACCAGTTCGACGGTTTACATCAACCGCTACACCTATCAGAGCGGCAACCCCTACCTGCGGCCCACCTATACGCACAACCTCGTGCTCAATGCTGCCTACAAATGGGCCGGCATGGTCGTGACCTATTCGCGCACCAAGGACAATGTGACGATGGCCACCGAGCCTTTCCCAGGCGCTGATGATCCTATGGTAAGCCTCGTCCGTTCCATCAACGGCAGCGACGGCTACGACCAGTTGAGCCTCAATCCCTACGCCAAACCCACCATCGGCTGCTGGCATCCCACATGGTTCATCTACGCCCAATTCCAGAACTACAAATCACCATGTGCCGACGGCAGCGAAATCACCCTCAGCCGTCCGTATGTCAACTTTGGATGGGACAACACCGTAGAACTGTCTCATGGCTGGCGCCTGAATGCAGGCATGCGCCTGTCGTCGAAAGGTGACGTGAACAACTTCCGCCTCAACCGCACCTCCTTCAGAAGCAACTTCGGCGTGCAGCGCGACTTCAACCTGCACAGCCTCGGCACCCTGACAGCCGACCTGCGCTGCTACGATATGTTCAATACCAACAAGAACGGCGGAATCATCTATGGCATCCGCGAGATTACCGTCTACAACCCTGCCCGTCGCACTTTTATGCTCGACCTCACGTGGAAATTCAACGAGGCCCGCTCGAAATATCGTGGCTCCGGTGCAGGTGACAAGCAGAAGGCAAGAATGTGACCCTAGGAAGGGGAAGGACGGTCAGTTCTTCCCTGACTTTTTAGTGCCACTCATCACAGATTAGCACAGAATATCCCAATTATTTGGTATTATCTGTAACTATTAGTAATTTTGCAGCGTCAAATTGCATAAAAGTATATGGAAACAAAAGAAATGAATATCAGATTAGAAACTCCACAAGATTATTGCGAGGTAGAGAACCTGACTCGCGAGGCATTCTGGAACGTCTATCGTCCCGGATGCACAGAACACTACGTGCTCAATCAGTATAGAACGAACCCTGACTTCATCCCAGAGCTGGACTTCGTGATGGAGACAGACGGTCACATCATCGGCCATGTGATGTTCTCCAAAGCCGAGATTATCCTTGACGATGGAACGGCTTTCCCTTCGTGGACTTTCGGTCCCATCAGCATTCATCCTGACTACAAGCGCAAGGGCTATGGCCTGAAACTGTTGCAATATGCGCTGAAGAAGGCCAAGGAGATGGGTATCGGTCTTTTGCAAATGGAGGGAAACATCGAGTTCTACAAGCAGGCAGGCTTCGACCTCGCCAGCAAAATGAAGATCCACTATCATGCGGAGCCGAGGGAATCCGAAGTGCCGTATTTCCTTGCCCAAGAGTTGATTCCTGACTATTGGGGCAACCGCGAGGGAACCTACTGCCCGCCCAAGGGCTACTTCGTAGCAGACGAGAATCCTGAGGCTTTCGAAGCCTACGAAGCCACCTTCCCAAAGAAAGAGAAGGCATTGCAGGAGGGGCAACTCCCTCAGTTCTGCCAGAGTTGCGGTATGCCGTTGACACATAACGAGGACTGCGGGACAAATGCAGATGGCAGCACGAATTTCGACTACTGCAAGTACTGCTACAAGGACGGCAAATTCCTGCAGGAGTGCACGATGGACGAAATGATTGAACATTGTTCACAGTTCGTGGACGAGGTGAACAAGCAGATGCCTAAGCCCATGACCAAGGAAGAATACAAACAGATGATGCGAGGCTTCTTCCCGATGCTTAAGAGGTGGAAAAAGTGATGGAAACAGAAAGAATACTATTGCGCCCTTGGCTGGATAGTGATGCCGAGACGCTGTTTAAATACGCCAGCGACCCAGAAGTCGGCCCTCGTGCCGGATGGCCTCCACATCAATCGGTGGAGGAGAGCCTGGAGGTAATTCGTAACGTGTTCAACAGAGACACCACCACTTGGGCTATCGTTTTGAAAGAAACTGGTGGGATTATTGGTGCTATGGGGTATGGATCATCATGCGATTGCAAAATGCCAACCCGTGATGATGAACCTATTGTTGGCTATTGGGTGGCAAAGCCCTATTGGAACAAAGGCTATTGCACGGAGGCTCTGCGATTGATGCTCGACCATATCCGCACGACAACAGACATACGGTCTCTGCTCTGCGGTCACTTCATGGATAATCCTGCCTCTGGCCGTGTGATGGAGAAGTGCGGCTTTGTGCCTACTGGCGAAGAGTGTTATGATGAGTCACTCTATACAGGTCAGGGCCGCCCCATTCGCGTATTACGATTAGAATTGAAATAAAAACATGAAACACGAGATATCCAGTCGCCCGATTACCAGTGTGGCGTGATGATGCCGTTGGAAGAATAGCCTCGCCGTCGGCGGGATAAAAAGTAATAGTAATGCCTTTGTTTTAACAAACAATGCCTTTATTTTAATAAACATTGCCTTTGTTTTATCAAACATCGACATTGTTTTAACTTTGGCCGCAACCTCCGTAGATGTGGGAACGGAGCATCCTTGCGTTTTCATCCGTCCTTATGGAAAAAGAACTTGGAAGATATATGAGCATAACAGAGATGCCTATACCGAACAGGCAAAGATAAAGTCAATGAACATTATGCGACCTGAGGTCGCTTTGCTTGCAAAGAATATTCCAGATTCTTGGTATAATTCGCAACTATCTATACTTTTGCAACGCAAAGAGAAACATAAAGGACATTAAAATGTAGAAACAATGAAAGTATTAGTGATTAATGCATCAGCAAGCAAAGAGCGTAGTACGACACTCATGCTTACTAAACCTTTTCTGGAAGGTCTCGGCATCGAGGCGACAGAAGTAGAGTTTGTAACTACCATGGGTCTCCATATCAATCCCTGCAGGGCTTGCTACGCCTGCTGGTTTAAGACGGCAGGCAAATGCATACAAAAGGACGATGCAGCCGAGGTGATGGAAAAAATTCGCCAGGCCGACCTCGTTATCTGGTCAATCCCCCTCTATGCATACGGTGTGCCCTCGCATTGTAAGGCGCTGATGGACAGAACCGTTTCGTTTAACTCGCCTTTGATGTATATCGATTCGGAAGGCATTGCCCACCACTATGGCTATGAGGAAGGCACCAAGAAAACGATATTGATTTCGACAGCAGGACTACCGAACATGAAGGGCAACTTCGACGGGTTGCTGTTTGCCATGCGTCACATG
Organism: Prevotella sp.; assembly: GCA_017960525.1. GTDB lineage: Bacteria > Bacteroidota > Bacteroidia > Bacteroidales > Bacteroidaceae > Prevotella. Next base: position 4,681 of record JAGCZA010000053.1, on the reverse strand, counting down.
TATGGCAAGAATATCAGTTACATCTGCTGTGCCGAGGGATCGCTCTTTATTAGTCCAAATACTGAGAGTATAACCAACCCCTATTTGGCCAAAGTCAGACAAGCAGGCGCAGAGTACAAGGAAACAGAACGGATATCAGATGATACTCAGACTTATCTCGATGCGCCGATGCTCCCTGCCGAAGTATTCGTTAAGACTGTAAATGGTATCTTTGAAGGGATGTTGAACAATAAACAATGAAAAGATTACGACTCGGAGCTGTGCTCCATTTCATTATTGCCATAGGCCATCTCGGCTGTCTATTTGCTTTAGATGAAGCCTTCGACGCTTACGGCATCAAAGACGTGATGCATAACATGGTGTCTGGTCACGTCTGGATGCTTTATGCTCTGACCATCTGCCTTGCCTTGGCCTTCGCACTAGCAGGACTCTATGCTCTCTCAGCCACAGGCGACATCCGGCGGCTCCCATTGACTCGAACGGCCATTATCGCTATCATTGTGCTCTACAGCCTTCGTGCCTTGGCAGGAGGCTGGGCTTGTGTAGTGGATTTTAGGTGGCTGCAATTTATATCATCCGTCATTCCTGCCTTTATAGCGTGGTGCTATTATCCTGGCTTAAAAAAATGAGGCGAATTCCTAATAAATTGACAGGATTCCTGCTCTTTTTCGGTGTGATGGCGATTGGACAGTCATACTTCGCCCCGATTGCATAGATGATTGCTTGCATCGCCTTCTTCGCAGCTATACAGGAAGAACATATAATTCGTAGTAAACAGAAATGCCGCAAGGCTATCAAACAAATATAAGATGAAACAGGAAATAAACCCTCAAGAGAGTAACAGGGCAAAAGCATTCAGAATGTGGATGTCATCGCCCATGCCGATGGTGACATTGGTGAAGACGCTGGATATCACCCACCTGGTAAAGGCCAGCAAGAAGAGTGGCATGAAGTTCAACGCCCTGATGTGCTGGTGTATAGGCAGGACAGCGAGCAAAGTGGAGGAGTTCTATACGTTGCCTGTAGATGGAAAATTGTATCGCTATGACAGACTCGCCATTAACGTTATCGTGGAGAACTGTAAGAATGGTATCAGCTCCTGCGACATTCCTTATTCGGATGACTTGCAGCAGTTTAATAGTGATTATCAGAAGCTGACAGTACAGGCAGCGAGAGAATGTAAAAGTTCTTTCTTTGAAGACTATATGATTATCGGCACATCTGCCATGATTCAGACGGAACTCGACTGCATCGTCAACCAATACACTGATCAGTTTTGCAATCCGATGGTGATGTGGGGCAAGTATCGCAAGGGACTGTTCAAGACAACTCTGCCTGTATCTTTCCAATTCCATCACGTTCAGATGGATGGAGGCCATGCTGCATGTTTCTTGGACATATTGCAGAAGGAAATACGCCTTGTGTGTTAAATTGAAGTTAAAATCAGGAAAATGTTTGACTCGTCCCTTAGGTCATGTATTAATTTTGCAGTCGCTTAGCAAGACATCGCGCGATGATGAGTAAAATGAAATTAAAAATCGGAGAGTTCTCACAGATGATGCAGGTTACCGTAAAGACCTTGCGTCACTATGAGCAGAAGGGACTCTTGTTGCCTGACGAGGTGGACGAGTGGACGGGTTATCGCTACTATAGCATTGATCAGATGCAGAAGTTGCAATCCATCCGCGACCTGCAACGACTCGGCTTCTCGCTTGACGAGATAAAGGATCTGTATGATGATGTATCACATACACCCAGTGTTCGACAGATGACGGAGAAGATCAAGGAAACGGAACAACAACTGAAGCAACTGATAGCCCGCAGGAACCGACTGCTCGACTGGAGAGACTCTCGCAAAGAAATGAAAACAATGGAAAAATTCAGTATTCAATCATTGCCCGAGATTATCGTGGCAAGTCATCGTGAAGTCATTCCCAATTACGAAGCCCTTGGACCTCTGTGCTACGAAAAGATTGGCCCTGAGATGCAGCGCTTAGGTTGCAAGTGCCCGCCTCCAGGGTATTGCTTCACTATAGAGCACAACAAGGAATATACACCCACGAATGTTGACATCGAGTATTGCGAACAGGTGGAAGAGATGGGCACCGATAGTGCTATCATCCAGTTCAAACGTCTGCCAGCCGTACCAAAAGCACTCTGCATGAAGCATGTAGGCCCTTACGAACGTTTTTACGATTCGTTTATCGAGGCATTTCGCTACATGGAGGAACAAGGCTATAAGATTGCAGGTCAGCCCCGTACCAGTTATATTGACGGAGCTTGGAACCAGGATGACCCAGAGAAATGGATCTCTGTTATTCAGATACCAATCGAATAATCAATCATTGTCTGCCTCAAATTGTATGGGGCAGACATTAATATATATATATGAAGGAGATAGAAGTAAATACAAAAATGATTGCGGCCTGTGGCTTATACTGTGGAGCATGCAGGAAATACCGCATGGGCAAGTGCCCCGGATGTCATGAAAACGAAAAGGCCTCATGGTGCAAAATTCGCAAGTGCTGTATGGAAAAGGGCTTCCATATCTGTGCCGAGTGCGAAATGGACGTCAAGGATTGTCGGCTTCATAATAATCTCATAGGAAAGTTTTTCGCATTCGTCCTCCGTAGCGACCGACCTGCCTGTATCCGATACATCCGTGAGAACGGCGAACAGGCCTTTGCCGAAGAAATGACAAAACGGGGTGAACAAACCATAAAGAAATGAAATATGAAACACGAGATTATTGAACTGCACGATGTGCAAATTATTGGTATGTCCAAGAAGATTGCCTTTAATGAGGCGAAAGAAGAATGCCCTAAGTTCTGGGGTGAGTATGTGGAAAAAATAATCAAGCCCGTGGTGTTTGAAGGGAAAACGCCAAATGCTTTCCAAAAGGCAGCATTCGATAATGGGGTTGGTGAGTTCGGACTTTGCACTTGCGACATTCCCAACCACAATTGTGCTACCTGTTGGGAAGCAAATTTCGGTGCATGCTGCAAGAATACCTTTACCTACGTCATTGGCGGTATTTATAAAGGTGGCGACGTGCCGGAAGGGATGCGGCTCTTCCCCATTCATAACGGCAGATGGCTGAAGATGCATTTCGAGGGAGGCATAAAAGCCTTTCAGGAGCAGTACACGAAGTTCCATAAGGAGTGGGTACCCGCACATCCTGAGTATAAATGGGCACCGAATTCCTGCTGCATGGAGTGGTATCAGGGCACAGATATCCAGTCGCCCGATTACCAGTGTGGCGTGATGATGCCATTGGAAGAACAGCCCCGATTTACGTTCAACACCGTTGGACTGTTTACTAACGACAACAAGGCTACCGTTGATTTCTACACTAAAGCCTTTGGTTTTACCACTTCATGGGATGGTGTACAGCCGAATGTGGAGATGTTCCTTGGCAACAATAGAATCATTCTCTACCCACGTAGTGCATTTGAGCAGATGGTCTCACAAAAGTTCCAATATCCTCAAGGGCTAAATGGAACAATGGAGTTGAGCCTCGATGTACCAACCTTCGCCGATGTTGACAAGGAGTATCAGAATGCTCTTGACAATGGTGCAAAGTCCGTACTTCCTCCGACTACTGAACCTTGGGGACAGCGCACATGCTACGTTGCCGACCCTGACGGGAACCTCATAGAGATAGGATCGTTTGTTGAATAATATAATCCCATTTTACAATAGGTGTGGCTGTAAAAGATAAATCGGGAATTAGCATGAAACAAAACTTTAGTTATAAGAACATTCATATTGGTGCAATAGTTACTTTTTATATAATAGCCTTATTGTTGCGCCTGGTATCATTGTATGTTGTCGACCAGTATCCTTCAATTGAAACGAACTTTGCACTTCGTGCTTCCGCAGCACTTGCCACGGGGCTTGGTCCCGTTATCGGAGCATTGGTGGCTATGTTCATTTTCAAACGTAAAACGGAATACACTCTCTTAGGCAAGTCTGCCTGGAAATCCATTGCGACTATAGTTATACCATGCATTGTTTTTGGCATTATCGGCGGATGGGACCTTGGCGTGGTATGTTTTTGGGCTTTTGCGTATGGGCTATTGGAAGAATATGGTTGGCGAGGATTTTTGCAATATGAACTCAGGAATTTGCCTGTGTGGCAGTATGTACTTATCATCACGGTGATGTGGTTTCTGTGGCATCTAGATTTAAATCAGCGAAGTGTCTTGCCATTCTTCCTGCTTCTGCTTTTCGCTTCATGGGGAATAGGAAAGGTGGTGAGTGACACCCATTCATTGCTATTTTGCGCTGCATTTCATGGCATCGCAAATTTCTCGAAACGTGATTTATTTTCTGACACAACTTTCACCGTGGCTTTTGGCTGCGTAATCGTCTTTTGGATAGTTATGTGGTATTTTGTTGGTATTTCCCCCAAACAGCAAGGTAGAAAAGAGTAAAAAAGGTGCTATTATCCTGGTTAAAAAATTATCGTCATGGAAATATCAAATTGGTTTAAGGGTTTCGAGAAAGGTATAGCACGGCTCTCTCCAGAGGAGCGGTCTGCATTCTTCTCGGAATGTGGGAAAAACTGTGTAAATGGCGGCACGCTTTCTGTTTACAAGAAACTCTATGAGGATGCAAAGGGGAACATGGATGTGTTCTTTCAGATGGCTAATGATTTGCCAGGGGTAAAAGGTGAGGT
>JAGCZA010000052.1 GCA_017960525.1 Prevotella sp. | reverse complement strand
TCCAATAAACACGTCGTTTGGATAGCAGGAATTGACTTGTTATGGCGTTTTCACCAGGTGTGGGAATGTTTTGTCCACCAGTAAGGGAACGTCTCATTCCAAGCGTGAGGAGAAAAACCTATCTATGAATAATTCAGGCTAGAGAATTTGCGAGTTTGCTCCGTCCTTTTTCAGAGTCTGCTGACGGCGTTTTTGGAGTTTGGTTCGTCCTTTCTCTGTAGTTCGCCAGTTCGGATTGTGCGGATGTTTGCACATTACTTGCGTAAATTTTTGCAAAAAACTTGGTCATTTCGCGGGAAATGTTTAATTTTGCAGTTCGTGATGAAAAAGAAAGGAAAGAAATGATTTCTTCACTACTGAACAATCTGAACTATGGCAGTATCCTGCTGCTGATGCTGCTGGAGAGCACGGTCATTCCCGTGCCGTCGGAACTGGTGGTGGCCCCTGCGGCCTACCATGCGGCTTCGGGCAGCCTGAACGTGGTGCTCGTGGTGCTCTTTGCCACGATAGGAGCCGACCTGGGCGCCTCCATCAACTATTTCGTGTCGCTCTACGTGGGCCGGCCGGTCATCTATAAGTTTGCCAACAGCAAGTGGGGCAAGATGTGCCTGTTGAACCAGGAGAAGGTGGAAAAGAGCGAGCGCTACTTCGACGACCACGGCGTGGCCGCCACCCTGACGGGACGTCTCATTCCTGGCATTCGACACCTTATCAGCATCCCCGCCGGACTGGCCCGGATGAACTACTGGAAGTTCCTGCTCTACACCACTATCGGCGCCGGCGCCTGGCACACCATCCTGGCCGCTATGGGGTGGTATCTGCACGCTATGGTGCCCGAAGAGGAACTGGAGCAAACCATCGAGCAATACAACCATTACATCGTCATCGCCATCGTGGCCATCGTAGTGATAGGGGCGGCCTGGTTCCTGTTGACGAAGTCAAACAAAAAGTAATAATAAATAACGTATTATGAATCATCTTGTTATAATGGCGGGCGGCGTAGGCAGCCGTTTCTGGCCTATGAGCACCGCCGAGAAGCCCAAGCAGTTCATCGACGTGCTGGGCACGGGCAAGACCCTGCTCCAACTCACCGTTGAGCGGTTCGGAAGGCTCATCGACCCAAAGAACATCTGGGTGGTGACCAACCGCGACTATGTGGACATCGTGCACCAGCAACTGCCCGATATGCCCGCAGGCAACATACTCTGCGAACCTTGCCGTCGCAACACGGCTCCCTGTATAGCCTACGTGAGTTGGCGCATCAAGGCCCAGGACCCGAAGGCCAACATTGTGGTGACGCCCAGCGACCACGTGGTGATGAACACGCAGGAGTTCCAGCGCGTCATCAGCGAGTGCATGGCTTTCACCGCCGACAGCGACGCCATCGTCACTCTGGGCATGAAGCCGACAAGGCCTGAGACGGGCTACGGCTACATACAGGCCGACCTCTCGGCCAACTCACTACGCAACAAGGGCATCTTCCGCGTGGACTCCTTCCGCGAAAAGCCCGACCTGGAGACCGCCCAGCAGTACATCAAGAAGAACAACTATTTCTGGAACGCGGGCATCTTCATCTGGAACGTGTCGACCATCGTCAATGCCTTCCGCATCTACCAGCCCAAGTTGAGCAAGATATTCGAGCAGTTGCTGCCCGTCTACGGCACGCCGCAGGAGCAACCCGCCATCGACGAGCAATTCCCCAAGTGCGAGAACATCTCTGTGGACTATGCCATTATGGAGAAGGCCGAAGAGATTTTCGTGTGCCCCGCCGACTTCGGATGGAGCGACCTGGGCACCTGGGGTTCGTTGCTCACTCAGTCGAAGCGCGACCTCTATGGCAATGCCCTCATCGGCCAGAACATCAGACTCTTCGAGACCACCAACTGCATCGTGCACACCACGGAGGAGAAGAAGGTGGTGGTGCAGGGACTGGACGGCTACATCGTGGCAGAGAAAGACAACACCTTATTAATATGTAAACTGTCGGAAGAACAGCGCATCAAACAATTCCAGGCAGAATGAAGAAAACAGCACTTATCACAGGCATAACGGGCCAGGACGGAAGTTACCTGGCCGAGTTTCTCATCGAAAAAGGATACGAGGTGCACGGACTGATGCGCCGCTCGTCGTCGTTCAACACCGCCCGCATTGAGCACCTCTATCTCGACGAATGGGTGCGCGACATGAAGAAGAAACGACTGGTGGAACTGCATTGGAGCGACATGACCGACTCCAGTTCGCTCATTCGCATCATCGCCGAAGTGCGCCCCACAGAGATTTACAACCTGGCCGCACAAAGCCACGTGAAGGTGAGTTTCGACGTGCCGGAATATACCGCCGAGACCGACGCCGTGGGCGTGCTGCGCCTGCTGGAGGCCGTGCGCATCTGCGGTCTGGAGAAGGAGTGCCGCATCTATCAGGCCAGCACCAGCGAACTGTTCGGACTGGTGCAGGAAGTGCCGCAGAGCGAGACGACTCCCTTCTATCCCCGCTCACCCTACGGTGTTGCCAAACTCTATGGTTACTGGATTATCAAGAACTACCGTGAGTCGTACAATATGTTTTGCTGCAACGGCATCCTGTTCAACCACGAGAGCGAGCGGCGCGGAGAGACCTTCGTCACCCGCAAGATTACGCTCGCGGCAGCACGCATCGCCCAAGGCCATCAGGACAAACTCTATCTGGGCAATATGAACGCCCTGCGCGACTGGGGCTATGCCAAGGACTATGTGGAGTGCATGTGGCTCATCCTGCAGCAGCCGGAGCCTGACGACTTCGTCATCGCCACCGGCGAATACCACACCGTCAGGGAGTTCTGCACGCTGGCCTTCCACGAGGTGGGCATCGAACTGGAATGGCAGGGCGAAGGCGTCAACGAGAAAGGTATCGACAAGCGCACGGGTAAAACCATCGTCGAAGTGGACCCGAAATACTTCCGCCCAGCCGAGGTGGAGCAGTTGCTCGGCAATCCGGCCAAGGCCAAGGAGAAACTGGGCTGGAACCCGCGCAAAACCACGTTCCCCGAACTGGTGCACATCATGGTGGAGCACGATATGAAGAAGGTGCGCAAACTCTTCCTCAAAGAACAAATGGAATAAATGGAATTTATTTTTGGTAGTTAGCGAAAAATTCACTATCTTTGCCACATATTTATTTAATCATCAATAACAATAAACCTAGAATTATGGAAAACAAAGAACTGATTGCCCAGTGCGAGGCACGGGCCAAGGAGTGGCTCTCGCCCGCTTTCGACGAGGAGACACGACGTGAAGTACAGGCCATGCTCGATGCAGAGGACAAGTCGGCCCTGATCGATGCCTTCTACCAGAACCTGGAGTTCGGCACCGGAGGCCTGCGCGGCATCATGGGCGCCGGCACCAACCGTATGAACAAGTACATCGTGGGCATGGCCACACAGGGCTTCGCCAACTACATCCTGAAAGCCTTCCCCGGCAAACAAAATGCGGTGGTGGTGGGACACGACTGCCGCAACAACGGACGTATGTTTGCCGAGACAGTGGCCGACATCTTCTCGGCCAACGGCATCAAGGTGTATCTCTTTGAGAGCCTGCGACCCACGCCTGAGATTTCCTTCGCCATCCGCCAACTTGGCTGCCAGGCTGGTGTCAACGTCACCGCTTCGCACAATCCCCGCGAATACAACGGCTACAAGGCCTACTGGGACGACGGCGCACAGGTGCTGGCTCCGCACGACAAAGGCATCATCGACGAGGTGAACAAGGTAAAGATTGAAGACGTGAAGTTTGAGGGCAACAAGGAACTCATCGACATCATTGGCGGCGAAATGGACTGGGACTACCTGATGGCAGTCAAGGAGGCTATGGTCGACCAAGATGTCATCCTGCGCCAGAAAGACCTGAACATCGTCTACTCGCCCATGCACGGCACAGGCCGCGTCATCATCCCAGAAGCCCTGCGCTCATGGGGCTTCCAGAACATCCACGTGGTGCCCGAGCAGATGGTCATCGACGGCAACTTCCCCACCGTCGTCTCGCCCAATCCTGAGAATGCCGAGGCCATGACCCTGGGTATGAAGTTGGGCACACGCCTGAACGCCGACCTGGTCATCGCCAGCGACCCCGATGCCGACCGTCTGGCCATCGTCTGCCGCAACGCCAAGGGCGAATGGGAGATTCTGAACGGCAACCAGACCTGCATGATGTTCTCGTGGTACATCATCGCCAACAAGAAGAAACTAGGCCAGTTGAAGGGCAACGAGTTCCTCGTGAAGACTATCGTCACAACCGAGGTCATCGCCGAGATTGCCAAGAAGAACAACGTGGAGTACATGGACTGCTACACGGGCTTCAAGTGGATTGCCAACGAAATCCGCGTGAACGAGGGCAAGAAGAAGTACATCGGCGGCGGCGAGGAGTCATTCGGCTTCCTGCCATTCGACAAGGTGCGCGACAAGGATTCACCAGCCAGCATCTGTCTCATCTGCGAGATTGCCGCTTGGGCACGCGACAACGGCATGACGCTCTACGATCTGCTGATGAACATCTACAAGGAGTACGGCTTCTCAAGGGAAGTGACCATCAACGTGGTGCGTCCCGGAAAGACCGGTGCCGACGAAATCAAGCAGATGATGACCGACTTCCGCGCCAATCCGCCGAAGGAACTGGGCGGCGCCAAGGTTTGCCTGTGGAAAGACTACAAGACGCTGGAGGCCAAAGATGCTCAGGGCAATGTGTCGAAACTCAACATGCCCGACACCTCGAATGTGTTGCAATGGTTCTGCGAGGACGGCACCAAAGTCAGCGTGCGTCCTTCTGGCACCGAGCCGAAAATCAAGTTCTACACGGAGGTGAAGGACGCTTCCTTCAAGGATGCCGCCGACTACGAGCGCTGCCTGAAGGTTGCCGGAGAAAAGATTGAGGCCATCAAGAAGAGCCTTAACCTTTAGTCTCACAAATCAATTCTTTGCGCCTGGAAAAACCGATTTCCAGGCGCAAAACTTTTGTTCCATGCGATAACCTCATCCATCGTTTTAAAAAGTGCCTCGGAGAGTTCAATTTTAATTTAGTCTAAATAAAAAATCTTTGGGAAAGCCGATTCGACACAAAATAACCCGTTGAGAATGAGCAAGAATGACACTTGCAATAGGCAGTGGTAATGAAAAAACGTGAAACAACTTAACCAGCCAAATAATAAGAAGTTACAGACTTTGTAAACACACCTGCCATTTTGACAAAGTTTGGTCGTTTCGTTTTTTTTTACGACCTTTGCAAAACCAAAAACGAAAACTTAAGAGTCAAGACCTTTCCTTGCGCCTCTTTACATAAAAATACAAAGCCAGTTATGCATAAAGCACATTTGGCTCTTTGGGACAACTGCCTCCAACTCATTAGGAGGAACGTCACAGAGCAAATATATAAAACGTGGTTTGAACCCATCGTGTTCGAGAGCTATGACGAGCAAGAGAACACGGTGCTGGTACAGGTACCCAGCCCATACGTGTATGAGTACCTGGAGCAATACTACGTGCGACTGATTGCATGGGCGCTGACCAACAGTTTCAAGGCCAACGTGCGACTGAAGTACAGGCTGATGGTGGACAAGGAGAACCGTAAGACACAGGACGTGGAAGGCGACCGCCCCTCCGACATTGAGGCGCCACAACCCACCACGCGGGGCAACAAGTCGCCCACCGTGCTTGATGCCGCCACGCCGCAGGATCTGAGCCCACAACTCGACCCGAAGAAGACTTTTGAAAGTTTCATCGAGGGCGACTCCAACAAACTGCCACGCACCGTGGGCATCTCCATCGCCGGCCATCCCGGCAAAACCACGTTCAATCCTTTTTTTGTCTATGGGCCATCGGGCTGCGGCAAGACCCATCTCATCAATGCCATCGGTGTGGAGACCAAGAAGCAGAACCCGCGTCTGCGCGTGCTCTACGTGTCGGCGCGTCTCTTCCAGGTGCAGTTCACCGACGCCAGCCGACAGAACACGGTAAACGACTTCATCAATTTCTACCAGACCATCGACGTGCTCATCATCGACGATGTGCAGGAATGGGCCACCGCCGAGAAAACCGTGGCTACTTTCTTCTATATCTTTGACCACCTCTTCCGTCTGGGCAAGCAGATTATCCTGGCCAGCGACCGCCCGCCGGTGGACCTCGACTGGCTGAATGACCGTATGCTCACGCGCTTCTCCTGCGGCCTCATTGCCGAGTTGGAGAAACCCAATTTGCAACTCTGTATTGATATTCTGAACTCCAAGTGCCGTCGCGATGGACTGAAGATTCCCGCCGATGTTATTCAGTTCATTGCAGATTCGGCCAACGGCTCCGTGCGTGACCTTGAAGGCGTGATTAATTCATTGATGGCCTACTCCATTGTCTACAATTCGGGTATAGATATGCACTTGGCCGAGCGCGTCATCAAGCGTGCCGTCAAGGTGGACAACCACCCGCTTACTATCGACGATATTTTGGAAAAGGTTTGCCAGCACTTCGGCGTCACCCAGCAACAGGTGTTCAGCAAGAGCCGCAAGCGCGAATACGTACAAGTACGCCAGGTATCGATGTACCTGGCACAGAAATACACGAAGATGCCGGCATCGCGCATCGGCCACCTCATTGGCGGCCGCGACCACAGCACCGTGCTTCACAGTTGTTCCACCGTTGAGCAGCGTCTGCGGGTAGATAAGAAATTCCTCGACGAACTGAGCAGTATCGAACGGTCGTTCAAACTGAAGCAGTAATTTCCTCCTGGTGGGCCAACTCCAGCAGCAAAATGCTGCAAATGGCTCCCACGGCAATAAACACAGGTATCGGATGCACGTCGGTTAGAGGCGTATTCACCAATGAACGAATGGCAGTCAAGATGGGCTGCCATCCTTTGTATCCGACAAAGAGGCCTATTCCCGCTACTGTGCACAATGCCGTCCAGAGACGTGACAACAGCATCGACCTGTCTGGCAGACTTCGCATCACGCGCTGCGTGAAGCCGTTGTCAGCAATGGTCTGCTGGCTTGCCTCGCTGAAGAAGCGCTCCAACAAATGCTCGTCGCTGGCGTCGAGTGTAGGTTTTATTTCTTCCTTAGTCATCATATCCGTTTTGTTTTAAGAATGTAGCCAGCCGCTGCTTGCCACGATGCAAGTGCGACTTCACGGTGTTTTCGCTGATGCCCGTCACCTTGGCAATCTGCTCGATGGGTTGGCCGTCAATCATTTGCAGGGTGATGCACGTGCGCTCCTCTTCCTTCAATAGCGAGAGGGCATGGTAAATGTCCATCTTGAGCGACGGGCTGGCGGAATCTGCCGCCCTTGGACTGAGCAAAGGGCTTGCTGTGTCCAGCGATTCGCTGGCCTGCAATCCCTTTTCGCTCCGCTTGTGGTCGTAGTACACGTTGTAGGCAATGCGGAAGAGCCAAGTCTGCAACGACGCCGTGCCCCTGAACTGGGTGATGTGGGTATAGGCCTTCAGGAAAGTGTCCTGCGCCAAGTCGTCGCTCAGGGCCTCGTTGCCCAGCGTGAGGTTGAGCAGGAAGCGGCGCACTGCCGACTGGTACTTTCTCACAATCTGGTCGAAAGCCCTTTTGTTGTGGAGCACAGCCACCTGTGCCACCAGCGCCATGTCGGATAATGCCTCCATCCTGCTTTTCCTCCAACTGTCAGTGGCGACGAGGGCTTAAACCTCGTCGCCAGTTTTAAACATTTTGTCGTACAAATCTTTCTCCCGCTGCTTCTTCTGCTCCTGGTAGGCAATGAGCATATTGCCACAGCCCATCAGCAGGATGAGTGCACCGATGGCCAGGCCCAACTTGCCCAGGATGACCCACAGGAGGATGGCCAGTCCGACACCCAGGAAGACCTGCTTAATACCTTTGTTCCACAGCGTGTCGGAAGTAGCCATGTAGTTACCCATCACGTCCACGGGAATGGGCTTTCCGTTCTTCATGGCCATCTCAGCCAGGCGCAACTTGTTCTTGCGGTTCTTGTAGATGAAGTAGAGAATCAACCCGATAATGACGATGGGCAAGAGAATAAAGAGGAGGAATAGCACGCAAAGCACGAAGAACATGCCTGCAATGCTGCCGCCGTCGATGCCCAGATTTGACATAATCGAGTGTACGTCGGTCTCCTCCCAGTCTTCCCATTCGTCCCGGTCTTCTTCTTCATCGAAAGGAAAACTGTCAGAGAAGGCACTGTCTGTGGCAGTAGTGTCAGAGAAGACCTCCACCTCGTCAACGTTGACGGTGTCGGTGGAGAGCGTGTCGGCAGGCTTTGCCATCGCAGCTGTGGCGATGGTCAGCATCATTACAATGGAAATAAGAATCTGTTTCATAATCGCTATGGTATAGAAGTTGTTTATTATTTTCTATCCATTTGACGGCATTTCCATTGTAAAAGTTGCAGAGGCGAAGAAAAAATAATTCTTCGCCTCCGATATTACTTCTTTTCTCCAAGGTTTCTGACGTAGCTCACCGGTTCGCCGTCGCTGGCTTTCAGCACATCGGCAAACTGCTGGGGAGTGATGTCCACGGGACCCCGCATGAACTCAGGGATATTATAGCACTTCAAGAACTGACGATGATAGTCGGGGTCGGCCTGCGGCAGTTCGAAGGGCTTAGCTCCCCTACCCTGCTCGTCTATGTGGGCCATGAATGGGCGCGTATAGCCGCCGTCGTCGCGGCGGCTGCTGAAGATGACCCAGCGGCCATTGCTCGACCACGAGTGATAACTTTCGGTCTCAGACGAATTAATCTCCTCCATCGGCCTCACCTCCCCCGTCGTCAAGTCCATCAAGTAGAGGTCAGCCTCGCGGTGCCAGATGTGGAACACGCCATAGTAGCCCAGGGTGAACATAAGGAAACGCCCATCGGGCGACACACGCGGCAACGTGGCACTACACCCCGGAAAGGCAAGGCTGTCGGTTCCCATCGTTACGCTGTCTGCACGGAAAACGATTTCTCGCGGCCCGAACTGTAGGGTTTCAGGGTCAAAGCTCTTCTTGTAGATGTTGTATTTTATCTCCTGCGACCTGAGAATGGTCTCCACGTCGGCACTCACGGTGTCGCGGAACTCGAAGTGGGCGCTGCAATAGTAGAGTGTGCGCCCGTCGGGAGCCCAGGCGGGGAAGACCTCGAACTCGGTGCCGTCCTTCTCCAGATTGGTCACTCGGTTGTGCTCCACGTCGTAGGCAATGAGGTCGCTGGCCGAGTCGAACACCTCAATCTTGTTCAGGTGGCGGGTGTGGAAGCTCTGCCCTGTCTTGTTGGTCGAGTAGACGATGATGGGCAGCCATGGATGCCAGGCTGGATAGACGCCAGCCGAGAGAATGCTGTCGTTGCGCATATTCACCTTTTTGATTCTCCCGTCGTAGGCCACGATGGTTCCTCCGTGGAACTGGCGGGCATGGAACTGCATACGCTGTGGGTTGTAGTTCTGGTAGTTGTGGCAGTTCACGCATTGGCCGGTCTTCTCCAAACCGCAGAGCATATTGTCTACCATCACGCGCTCGTCGTAGTTCTCCAGGCAGCGCTGGTTGAGCGTCAGTTCCTCGTAGGCCACATAACTGGGCGAAATGAGGCGGTAACTGATGTAGGGGTCGATGCTGTCGGGCGAGACGTTGATGCTGAACTCGCGGTAGCGCGTCCACTGCCCGCCCCGCTTGGCATAGACCTCCACGCCGATGGCCTTTCCGCAGGCCTGCGTGACGAGCTGGCGCCAGTCCTCGGGATCGGGCTGCGTCTTCACGCCGCCGCAGACTATCTGGCAATCGGCGAAAGAGAAACGGGTGACTGCATCGTCGCAGCTATCCTCCAGTTCAAACGTGAGCGGGGCAATGTTCACCGGCACCGTCACGTCCACATAGTCGGGATAGATGGCGGGATACTCGTCGATGGTGGTGAACGATTCGGGCACCGAGGCACCCTGGCAGGCAGCCAACAGGGCGGCCATGCCGAAAATCAGCATTTTCTTCATATTGCGTATTTCTTTAGGTTTCATATCAATAGAGTTTCTGGTTTCTGATAAGGAAGTACTCATAGTAGAACGTCTTGCCGAACTGGGGATAGAACACGGGGCGCATACGCTCCTCGCTCATACCCCTGCAGCGCTGGGCCAAGGCCATAAAGTCCTCATAGTTCTTCACCACCTGCGGGTCGAATGGCATTCCGCTCACGTCAACCTCGTTCTCCAAGTGTCCGTAGAGATAGGCGGCCTCCTGATAGTGCGTGGGCATGTGGCCTGTGGGATGCAGGCGGGCATAGTGGAAGAAGGTGCCCCAGAACATCTGTATGTCCTTGTGCCAGAGGGCAGAAAGCAGCGTCTGCTCCTGATAGACGGGGTCGTCGTTCCCCTTGTCAATGAACTGGTTCATCAGATAGTATTCCACCATTCCGTTGTCGCTGTTCAGTTTGTCTTCGGGATTCATCAGATGGAATATCTGCTCAAACTCCTTCTCAGACTTGAGCGCCTCGCCACGCCCCAGGAATCTGGCGTAGCGGTCGGCCCACTCGCGGTGGTAGCGGGTGTGGCGGAGCAGGTCGATGTATTTCTTTGCCACGCGGTCCTCACCGTTGAGCAGCGAGCAGCGCACCAGATATTTCAGATATTCGGCCCGCCAGCCAAACTCCACACCGTCCTCCAGACACCAACGGTAGCAGAAGTTCAACTGACCGTAGTTGTAGTAGATGCTGCGCCCCACTACCTGGGTCATATTCAGGGGAATGGGCGTGTCACTGGCCTTAGCGCCCGTGCGGTAGTGGTACATCTCGTCGCCCTGACGACCCAGACGGAAGAGCGCAAGATTCTTCATCATCACAATGGCGCGGGTAGGCTCATCCACGGTATTGCGGGCCTCGGCCAGCACGCCTTCCCAGTCAGTCTGCTCCACGCATTGCTGCATACGCAGTTCCTTGTGGAAATTGTAGTCGCGATACCAGAAGTGGCACACGCCCACGACGAGACCGGCCACCAGCACCGCCTGGACACCCAGATGCCACAGGGCGAAGCGCGGCTCACGACGGGAGACACCCCATCCGTAGGTGGCAGCCAACACGAGGAAGAACACCACTAATATATAATAAGGTATATAGTAGGCCGCAAACTCCTGGTCGAAGACGAAGAGCGGCAGACCCGTCCAGTAGATGTTGATCAGGTTGGTTTCGGAGAACACATAGCGGTAGCACACCAGCGGCACCACGACGATAGCCAGCACAGCAGCTACCGACGTCACCACCCTGTCGGCCAGCCGCAGCCCCTCTAACCGCCACACTAGTACACCCATCAACAGGGTGGCCATCAGGCCATAGAACCCAGCCAGGGGATAGAGTACAGCCGTAGAGAGCAACACAAAGGCAGCACGCAGCCAGGACAGACGCGGCAGCACACGGAAGAGCCACACAGCCAAGAGGGCCAGGAGCGTGCCCAGCGTGGCGGCGAAGAAATGGCCACGCAACTTCAGATAGTACACCCAGTAGCCCAACTCAACGTCGGTGAGCAGCAGCATCGCAACGGGGATGAGCAGCACCGCAGCCCATCCTATAGACACCCGGAAGGCCCGCCAGGCCACCACGACCACCAGCCCCCAGAGGACACACAGCAGGGAGACACCCAGCCAAGGGTGGTAGAAGAACTCTGTGAACCAGCAGCCCAGCCAAGTGAGCAGCCAGCCCGACGTCACCATCTGCTGACGGAAGAACGTAGGCGTGTCAAGGAAGAGGTTCAGTTCCTGCACTTTCCACAGGTATTCGCTCTCGTAGTGCACCAGCCCCCACCCTGCCGCCAGCAGCGCCAGTAGAACCACCAGGGGGGGCAACAGTCTCAGCTTGTTTTTCATCGTAATTTCTCTTTGCACAAATCGCTTGCAAAATTACAACAAAAAGCGCGAACCACCAAACTACTTTCATTTCTTTAACCCAAAAATCGGGAAAAAGGAAAAACAGGTCAGTCGATAATTCCGGTGCATATTGCCTAAATCATACGCAGTCATTCCCCTCCCATCAAAGGAAGGATCTATCACTTTTCCCCTCCCTTCAAGGGAAGGGGCAGGGGTTGGGTCTGTAATTTCTTGTCAGCCAAAAAGATACTGACGCCACCCCCAACCCCTCTCCTACAAGGGAGGGGAGAGGTTACACTATGTTGCACCGAAGAAAACGACTGACCCGGAAAAACATTGTGTAATTCGTGCAATTCGTGGTAAAAAGTTTGGTTCGTCCAAACTCTGACTTTGGTCCGTCCAAACTCCCAGTTTGGTTCGTCCAAACTCTGAGCAGGCTCAGTAACACGTTTGAAGCCCCTAAAAGCAGAAAAACACTAAAAACCAACGGCCAATTGCAATTGAACCACTAAAAAACAGCGGAAAGTTTGCGCATTTCGGCTGAAATGCGTAACTTTGCACCTTAAATATAATATGACAGAGGCTATATGACTATAGATTTCGAGAAAATGGGCGGCCTGGTGCCTGCCATCGTACAGGATGCGGACACGCGCCAGGTGCTGATGCTGGGATATATGAACCCGGAGGCCTACGAGAAGACGATGGAGACGGGCAAGGTGACCTTCTGGAGCCGCTCGCGACAGACGCTCTGGACGAAGGGCGAGACGAGCGGGAACTTCCTGGAACTGGTCGATATGAAGGTGGATTGCGACAACGACACGCTGCTCGTCAAGGTGCACCCACTGGGGCCGACCTGCCACACGGGCACCGACACGTGCTGGGGCGAGGAGAACAATGGGCTGCCGCTGGCGTTTCTCAGCGAACTGCAGGACTTCATTGAACGACGCCACGAGGAGATGCCCGAAGGCTCGTACACCACGCGACTTTTCCGCGACGGCGTGAACAAAATGGCGCAGAAGGTGGGCGAAGAGGCGCTGGAAACCGTCATCGAGGCCGTGGGGGGCACCAACGAAAAACTCGTCTACGAGGCGGGCGACATGGTTTACCACCTGCTAGTGCTGCTGACCAGCAAGGGTCTGCGCATTGAGGACATCGCCCAGGAATTGCAACGCCGCCACGACCCTAACTGGGACGCGAAGCGACGTGCCGCCAAGGCCGCCGCGAAATAGAAAGTCGGAAAAAAGTGAATCGAAAATCAGTAAATCGAAAACACCAAGATGCTGATAGACTACAAGAACGTGACCATCACACAGGTTGATGGCAAGGAAGTGCTGAAGGGCGTGAACCTGAACGTGGACGACGGCGAGTTTGTCTACATCATCGGCCGCGTGGGGTCGGGCAAAAGTTCGCTCCTGAAAACCATCTACGGCGAGCTGGACATCGACGAGGCCGACTGCGCCACCGTGCTGGAGCACGATATGCTCACCATTCGCCGGAGGGCCATCCCAAGGCTGCGCCGCAAGATGGGCATCGTGTTCCAGGACTTCCAGTTGCTGGCCGACCGCTCGGTTGAGAACAATCTGCGCTTCGTGCTCCGCGCCACGGGCTGGGACCAGCGCGACAGGATTGAGGAGCGCATCGACCAGGTGCTCGACGCCGTGGGAATGACCGACAAGCGCACCAAGATGCCCCACGACCTCTCGGGCGGAGAGCAGCAGCGCGTAGCCATCGCCCGCGCCATACTGAACCGGCCGGACATCATCGTGGCCGACGAGCCGACGGCCAACCTCGACCCTGTCACCGCCGACGGCATCATGGACTTGCTCTGCGACATTTCCGAAATGGGCACGGCTGTCGTCATGTCCACCCACAACCTCCCCCTCCTCGAAAAGTACCCGGGCCGCGTGTATAAGTGCGAGGAAGGCAGGATGGAAAGAATCGTACAGGAATAAAAAAAACACAAATAACAGAATAGAAGATGAAAGTAATGAAATTCGGCGGTACCTCGGTAGGGACGCCACAAAGAATGAAGGACGTGACCGCGCTGGTCACCAAGTCGGGACAGCCCGTGTTCGTTGTGCTCTCGGCCATGAGCGGCACCACCAACTCGCTCGTGGAGATAAGCGACTACCTCTACAAGAAGAACCCCGACGGGGCACACGAAGTGATTAACATGCTGGAACGCAAGTATATGCGCCACCTCACCGAACTGCTCGAAAACGACGAAATCAGGAAGCAGACCGAGGAGTTCCTCAAGGAGGAGTTTACCTATCTGCGCTCGTTCACCAAGGAACTGTTCACCAGTTTCGAGGAGAAAAGCATCGTGGCGCAAGGCGAAATTATGTCGACCAACATGGTGGTGAACTACATGAAGGAACAGGGCATTAACGCCGTGCTGCTGAACGCCCTCGACTTTATGCGCACCGACAAGAACGCCGAGCCGGACCAGGTGTATATCAAGCAGAAACTGACTGCCATCATGGAACAGCAGCCCGACGCACAGGTCTACGTCACGCAGGGCTTCATCTGCCGTAACGCCTACGGCGAGGTAGACAACCTGCAGCGCGGCGGCAGCGATTATACCGCCTCGCTCATCGGTGCCGCCATCGGAGCCGAGGAAATCCAGATTTGGACCGACATCGACGGTATGCACAACAACGACCCGCGCATTGTCGACAAGACCCAGCCCGTGCACCAACTCCAGTTCGAGGAGGCAGCCGAGTTGGCCTACTTCGGCGCCAAAATCCTTCACCCCACCTGCGTGCAGCCCGCCAAGTATGCCGGCATTCCCGTGCGTCTGCTGAACACCATGCAACCCGACGCCGAGGGCACCACCATCTCGAACAAGACAGAGTACGGCAAGATAAAGGCCGTGGCCGCCAAGGACAACATCACCGCCATCAAGATCAAGTCGAGCCGCATGCTCCTGGCCACGGGCTTCCTGCGCAAGGTCTTCGAGATTTTCGAGAGTTACCAGACGCCCATCGACATGGTGTGCACCTCGGAGGTTGGCGTGTCGATGTCGATAGACAACTCCGCTCATCTGGGTGAAATTATGGACGAACTAAAGAAATATGGTACTGTCACCGTCGACACCGGTATGTGCATCATCTGCGTGGTGGGCGACCTCGACTGGAGCAACATCGGCTTCGAGACCCGCGTGATGGACGCGATGAAAGACGTGCCCGTGCGCATGATTTCATACGGCGGCAGCAACTACAACATCTCGTTCCTCATCCGCGAAGAAGACAAGAAACGTGCCCTGCAAAGCCTGAGTGACCATCTGTTTAAGTAAGCACTCGGCCAAAAAGTGTTAAATATCTCTAAGCACTTGAAAATTCCCAAAGGCACAACCCGCTAATCTGGCAGAAAATGTGTACCTTTGCACCCGCTTTCCGCGTAACCGATGGCAGGAAGATAGGAGAGTTGCCTGTTATGTTGCGCCTGGAACGATACAGCAATAATACAAAATTAAAAAATTAAGCATTAAAAATGGATCTGATTAAAGTTGCTGAAGAAGCATTTGCAACCGGCAAAAAGCACCCCCAGTTCAAGGCTGGTGACACGGTGACTGTCGCTTACAAAATTATCGAGGGTTCAAAGGAGCGCATCCAGCTCTATCGTGGCGTGGTCATCAAGATCTGCGGCCATCAGGAGAAGAAGCGTTTCACCGTTCGCAAAATGTCGGGTACAGTAGGTGTGGAGCGTATCTTCCCCCTGGAGTCGCCCAACATTGAGAGCATCGAAGTGAACAAGGTGGGTAAGGTGCGTCGCGCCAAACTCTACTATCTGCGTAAACTTACGGGTAAGGCTGCCCGCATCAAGGAGAAGCGCTCCGGTGTTGCAAAGAAGGAAGCCTAACCGTTCAGAAATTATCTTTGAACAACGGATTTCACGGATTTCACGGAATTATAACTTCCGTAAGATCCGTGAAATTCGTTTGTTTTGCCTGCTTTCCTATCTACGAACAATGGATTTAACGGATTAAACGGATTTATTTCCTCTTAACATCAATTGGGCGAAATCCGTTAAATCCGTTAAATCCGTTGTTTTTCAAAGTAGTTTACCGCTTTGACCCTCCAGCGTAGAAGCGGAGCATTTGCTGGTTGAGCAGCGTCATGTACTTGGACTGAAGTTGGTTTTGCTGGGCGGAAAGCAACTTGTCCTTGCCCTGCAACAGTTCGATGATGTTGGTGAGTCCAAGGTTGAACTTCTCCGTAAGCAGGTCGAAACTCTGCTGTTCGCTCTCGACGGTGGCCGAGGCGGCACGGAAGCGCTGCTGGTTGGTGGTGGCATCGAGCCAGTAACCCTCAATGGTCTGGTAGAGTGTCTTCTGCTGGTCCTGCAAGTCGAGTTGCGCCTGCTGCTGCTGGATGCGCGCCCTGTTCACCGATGTGCGGGTCTGCCAGCCGTCGAAGATGGGAATGTTGAGTGAGAGGCCTCCAGACATATTGAGGTTGGTCTTCATCTGGTTGCCCCAGCCATTCTGGGCCAGCGAGTTGGTGCTGGTGGAGAGGCCGCCTGTGAGCGAGACGGTGGGCAGCCAGCCGGCCTTGGCAATGGCCAGGCTCAGTTTGCTGCTCTCTATCGAAAGTTTCGCACTCTCTATCTCTGGACGGCTGGCCAGGGCTTTCTCGTAGATGTCGTGAAGGGAGGGAATTTCGGCCAAGGCGTCGGCATCGGTGCTGGCGGGGATGGCAATGTCGAACTGCTCGTCGCCCGTGAGTTCCAGCAACTGCTTGAGTTGCAACTTATAACTGGCCAACTGGCTCTGAGCATCGACTACACTGTACTCGTCGGTGGCACGCTGGGCGGAGAGTTGGGCCATATCGGCCTTCGACATCTTGCCCACTTCGACCGTCTGCCGTCCGCGCTCCTCGTTCTTGCGACTGGTCTCCAGACTGGCCTGGCTCACCTTGATGGCCTCGTTCAGGTAGAGACACTGGACGAAGAGTTGCGAAATGCGCTCCTCGATGCTGTTGGCCTGCTGCTCTACATTCAGTTCTGCCTGCTGTTCCGACAGTTTGTTCAGCCGCACGTTGTTCACGTTCTTGCCGCCGTTCCACACAGTCCATTGGGCGTTCACGTTGTAACTGCCGTTATAGTAGGTCTTGTTCACCTTCGAGTTCACCTGGCCGTTGGTGACCGTAGCCACGCCGCTATCCTGCCAGGGGCGGTAGCCGATGCTCTGGTTGGTGGAGCCGCTGAGGGTGGGCAGCAAGGCCCCCTTGGTGGCTTTCACATCCTCCTTGGCCGACTCCAGACTGAGTCGTGCTTTCTGCAGCGTGATGTTGTTCTCCAAAGCATAATTGATGCAATCGTCAAGCGTCCATTGCTTCTGGGCCGAACTCAGCGACGGGGTGAAAAGCCAAACGAAAGCACAGACAAGTACTGCCTGCACACTCTTCACACAAAAAAAGGTATGCCTTGATTTCCTGTTTTCCATATACCTCATACCAATAAGTTTTACGGCGCAAAGTTAGTGATTATTTTTGAGTTAGCAAAAAATTCAACAACTTTTCTTCATTATTAGGCCCTATTGGCAATTAAAGACTCGCGGCAGCAGTCCTTGATGGGCTGTTGCCGCGAGGCTTAATAGTTCCGGCAGATGAACAATCCGCCGGAACTGAAGGAATCAATCAAATTATTCTGCTGTACCGCCAGCCATAATGGTCAGCACAGACGAGATGTCAGCCACGTCAACCACGGGGTTTCCATCATTATCAAGGTCACCGTTCACATTGGCATCTTTCAAAGAGAACTTCGAGGTGTCACCTGACATAACGGTCAGGATAGCCGAGATGTCAGCCACGTCAACTTCCTTATCATTGTTCACGTCACCCTTAATAGGCTGCTCATCAGAAGGCTTGTGACCGAATTCGAATATTGCGGTGTTTGCACCTTCCTTCAACATGAAGTTCTTGGTGCCCTCTGTATCGATAAGCGTCTCATACATGTCGGAAGTCATCCAAACGACATCCTTGATCTTATAGATGTTGGCATCCCTGAGCTCAGAGAGGTTGAATGCGATAGACTGCATTTTGTCTGCCTCAGCAGGAACAGTGAATGTCTGCTCGAATTCCTGCCACTCTTCAGTGAATTCTACGTTGCCAATAGCGGCCCAGTGCAGATAAGCACCAGGTGCGGCGTGACACTGTGTAGAAGCCGTAGCGGGAGTAGCAGCCATATACTTGAACTTGATGATGGTCGATTCGCCAGTGCTCAGCTCGCGGTTAGCAAGAATCCAGAACTGGCTGTCCCAAGGCTGGCCTGTGCCTTCTTCAATTCCAGCTTCCTCGTCCTTAGGTTGCTCAGTGGCTGTCGGCTCTCTCTCAGGTGCATTGATGACAACTTCTGTCGGGTTGGCAATCTCTTCCAGGGGCTCTCTGTCTTCTTCACCTTCAATCTTTGTGAAGCAAATCTCAAATGTTGATGGGGCAATCTCGATCTTCCATACACCAGCTGCGGGGAGCTTAATCTTTGCAAGGCTGGATGTCTCATAACCAATCCACTCTTCGCTTACGATAGCAGCAGTCGGCTTGATGGTTGCGCCCTTGAATGCTGCGTCGTTACCACGAATGGTTGAAATCATCACCTCGTTGACCCAAGTGTCCTGCTTGCCAGGCGTACCTACTGTAGCAACCATCACTTCATCATCGTATTCATCAACAACAAATTCAGTAGCGTTATCGAAGTCATATTCCACGCCAGTAACTGTGTTGGAAGAAGCAACGAAGAGACCCTCGTCGAGCTTCATGCTCTGCCAAGAGAGGTCATCGAAATAGAAATCAATGGCGTCCTTGTCGTTCTGGTTGAGCTGGAATGCGATAGACCAAGTGCCGCTCATATCGTCGGCAATATTCATTGTACCTTCAAAGGTCTGCCATTCTGTTGTGAAGGCGATGTCGCCAATAGCGTGCCAGATGAGGTAGTCAGACGGGTTCTGCTTGTGGCACTGAGTAGCAACGGTAACGTTCTTTGAAGCTTTGTAGCGGAACGTAATCTTGAGCGCTGTGCCAGACTTCCACTCTCTCGGAGACTGGATCCAGAACTGGTTGTCCCAAGCAGCAGCATCACCCTCGGTGGTAGCTGCATTACCATGAACGATAAAATAGTGGTTACCACTCTCTTCCTGTTCGATTGTTGCGGGGAAGGGATCCCAACCGCCATCATCATTCATATTGACTTCTCTCTCCTTGCCCCAAGCGCAAATGAGGTAGTTGTTCTCCTGGTCGTTGAACTTCACGTTAGGATCAGCCCAAGGAGTCTCGGCATTACCCATCCAAGTAGGAATGTTTTCAACCTTGGTTTCAACGATGACAGACTGTCCATCGCTGGTAAGCCACTCCATCCACGTAACAGGCTTTGCAGCCTTAGCGTTGTGAGAAACGGTAAGCGACTTCCATTCGATTGCAGCCTCTGAAGTTCCTGGCTGCACACAAATGAAGCCACCGCCAGAATTGGTACAACCTGCAACCTCCCATTCGACTTCCTGGAAATCTTCACTTGCAGGAATAGACACAGCTGTCTCTACTAATTTTCCCCAGTTTCCAAATTGGAGATTCAAATTAACAGCCTCAGAAGCCTTAACTACCACTTTAATAGTATAAGTAACATCAAGCTCCATTGGAACCTCATTAGCAACAATATACTGACGCCACGGGTTACTATCAAGAGGCTGCTCATAGAAAACGCTACCATTTATAGTTACTTCAGTACACTCACCTGCAACATCAGCATAACCATCGTCAGAGTCTCTCCAGAGCTTACGATAAGGAACTGGGTTGTCAACCATAACACCATCAATAATAGATGGAGCATACCCCATTACGTAGAATGGGAAATCACTCAAAGTAGAGTAGTCAATTTTGTAATCTTCTACCCACTCTGCTTTTGCTCCCATAAACACTGCTAAGAGAGCAACAAGTGTGAATAATTTCTTCATAATAGAAATAAAATTAGTTAATAATAGAATAAATGAATAAAGAGAATATAATTATATTATTTATCAGTTTCTACAAATCACTTTCCGCTGAGAGCGTCGCAGAATGCCTTGTAAGTGGCGGTGCGCACCCAGTCCTTACTTCTGCTATCGACAGACCAAAGGCCAACGGGGTCGCTGGTGTCAGCCATGTTGCCCTTACAGATGCCAGCCTGCTTCTCGTTTGGAATCTTGGTCATATATCTCTTAATGACAGAGCCATAGTAGTCGGCAAGCTTCTGGCGCTGAGCCTCTGTGATGTCTTTTGCCAACACATTTGCACCTTCAGCGTCCTGATACTTGATGTCGAAGTTGGAGAGGCGGATGAGTTTGCCAGACTTAGCAAGGTTGTCAAGAAGGTTGTTAAGAGAAGCCTCGTATGCGGCCTGGGTCTCTGGATTCTCGCTATAGCTAAGATTCAACTTGGCATTGATACCGTCAATCTTCGCACCTTTTCCGTCCCAGATGTTTATCCAATACAGAAGGCTCTCAAATTTCTTCTGCTCTTCAAGCCCTGTCTCGCTGATGAAGAACTTCAATTCGTCAGGTTCACCCTCATACTTCTGGTAGGCTTCACGCGCCACCTTTGCCACTACAGGAGCATAGTTTTCGCTGCCAAGAACGTCTTGCCAGAAAATCTTGTCGGTAGAGTGTTTCAGGTCGTACACACCGTTCTCCAACTCAGCCTTGTTGTCGATAGGCTCGTCGATGAGGTCGAATGAGTTGATACGTCTGAGATTAATCTTCATCAGACCCTCACACCAAGCTTTGAGAGCATAGTTGATGGTGTCTGTCTTCTCCTGGGCTGTCTGTGGGCGGTGGTTGTCAGGATAGTAGCCAACCTCAACCTTCTGGATATGGACGACAGACTTACGGGTATTCTCAATTCTCAGGTACCCTTCGGTCTCGCCTTCTGCACTCTGGGCCTCCACAACAATCTTTGTCAGTTTGCCGGCCTTGGTACTCCACTTTCCGTCGACACCACTTCCTTCAACCTTTTTGCCAGAGAAATAGATGTAGAACTCTGTGTCCTTGTCGGCCTTTGCCCAAAATGTGGTGGTGTAAGTGGCAAGCGGGTCAACTTCAAAACCTTCAACAATGCGCACATTGGCAGCAGCAGCAATTTGAAGCATATTCTGGTCGTCATATTTGACGATAGACGCTTTTCCCTTTTCCACTTTGCCGTGGAATTCCGTCGAGTCGTTGTAGTTGACTTTCTTTCCTTCCACATAGTCCACCACTATCTCAATGGGAGCGGTGAGCATAGCCAGCCAGTCGTCAGCCTGGTTGGCATTTGCAACGATAGGGCTGCCAAACACCTCGCCGCCAATATCCTGCACATGGTCGAGCAGATCTTTCATGTCGAGGAAGTTCATCACACCTTTGGCATTGATAATGGCTCCAGACATAAGGGTGCTGCCGAAAGCGATATTGTCGAAATTGGTGACAGCTGCGGCATGGGCCAGCTCCTGCTTATTGAAATCCGACACCTTCAGGGTTGCACCGAGAGACAGATTAGGATATTCTTCCCTGTCAATGTATGACTTAACGGGAGCATAGTCCTTGTATGGCTCTACAAAGTCAGGGTCAGGCTTGGCATAAAAATTGTCTGTCTCATTATAGTCAGCACAGGATACTGCCAGTGCTCCTGCTGCCAACGCCAAGAGAGAGTTTCTAAAAAATGTATTCATATTCTTAGCCTCCTTAATAATCAAATTATTATTCTTTCACGTATTTGGGTTTGAAGAACTCTTTCTTGTTCGACTCGCGGGTTTGTGCAACAAGCGTGTCGTTGGTCGTAACCAGCACATCGTTCTCAAGAATCCAGTCCACTTCTTTACTATTGACAATCTTTTTACCGATGACTCTGCCTTTCTTGAAGGTCACATTGTAGGCCAGACGGAGAATGTCGCGCTGGACGGGATGTCCATTCATATTGCCCCACTGATAGTCCTTGTACTCGGGCTTTTCAGTTCCCTTGACGATGAACTCACCCGAACCGGCAGACGGTGTCTCCTCGTCGTCGCAGGTGATGGTGCAGTTGTCGCCATCGAATGTGAGTATGAGATTGCACAGCTGTGAAGGCCTGGTTGTTCCATCCGGGTCTTTACCAATATTCACAGATACCGGGAATATGGCCTGTTTCATATTCTTGGTGTTGATACCGCAGACTTCATCGTTCTGGTTGACAGGATTCTCCGTGTAACGCTCAATGTCGGTCTTCACGAGTGAGGAATCCTTGCGGACGATGGTTGTATTAACCTCATTTTCCGTCACTACATCAAGACCACGGCGGATATACTTGCCTTGCCAGGGGTTCATATACTTCACACAGTAGAGGACATAGTCTCTTGGCAGAATTTCCCAACCCTCCTCGTTGGTGCGAGCGGGGGTGAGGCCTTCGCGTGGCGTGCCGGTAAGGATATGGTCAATACCCCTGACGCCTGTCATCACGAGCGGAATGACGTAAGTGTTGCTGATAGCCTTTTCGTCGTTGAAGAAAGCATCTGTGAACTGCACTTCCACATAGCCACGAGGATTGCCATTGTAAGGAATGACATTGGATGCGAGCGTGTAGTATGACGATGGCATTGGGCGCACAGGTTCAGCTGCGTTTCCACCTTCATCAGTAAAATAGAGGTCGTTGCAGAGTGACTCGTCGACCACTATGTCCACGTAAGCGTCACGTCCACCGTATGCTCCACCCATGGTCGACCATATCTGGCACTTGTGCGCGTTGTCGAGCGTGTTGTCATAGATATCGTTACCAAGTATGAGTGTACGTACTGGGTACTGGTATGCGAAGTAGGCAGTTGTACCTCCTTCATAGTCTGGGAACTCATTCTCTTTATTATAGCAAGACGCTACGGTGAGAGAAAGTGCTGCCAAAGCTACTCCGTATATATAATTCTTCAGTTTCATAATTGTAAAACTCTTAACTCTAAACTCTTAACTCTAAACTCTTAACTCTATTGCCAACCCTTGTTTTGCTTGAGGTTGCTCCATTTGAGCATTTCACCCTTTGGAATCGGGCCGTACATCTGATAAGAGTTGTCGAAAACACGGTCCTCCACTTCAATAATGGTGTATGTGAGTGTGTGCGTCTCTTCGTCGCGGTCAATCTGCATGCCTTTGACTGTTTCGTTGAGCGGCAGCATCCAACGACGGAGGTCCCAGAATCGCTTGTTCTCGAAGCAAAGCTCAATGCGGCGCTCGTTGCGGATAAGCTTAGTCATCTCGCCTTTGTCCTTAGCGCACTCCTCAAGATAAACGTCGCCTTCTGCAAGCGGCATACCAATCTCGTTGGTGGCGAGGCCTGCACGCTGGCGAATGGCCTTGATGACATCATAGGCGGTGAAGCCTATGCCCGTCGGGTCTGCCTTCGGTCCCCAAGCATCGTTGGCTGCCTCTGCGTATGCGAGGAAGATTTCGGTGTAGCGGATGCGCGGGTAGATGTGGTACTGCTCAATGAGTGAGCTGGACTGCGGGCTGACATCGTCGCGAAGCAGCTTCAGCATATAGTAGCCAGTACGTGTTGAAGTGCTGATGCTGTTGATATTGTCATCAGTCTCGCTTATGTCGCCATTGATGGCAGGATAACGGCCTGTAACGATGAGAGATCTTCTGAATGTCGTTTCGTTGAAGAGAATGTCATCCGAAAGGCGTGGGTCGCGGTTGACATACGGGTTCTTTGGGTCATAACCAGACTCGGGGTCGGTGATGGGCCGTCCGTTTCGCATTGGGAAAGCGTCAACCAGGTTCTGCGACGGATTGACACGACCGCTGCCATAGAGCGTCGGCGGGAAGTTGTCTCTTTCCTGTTCTGCATTCTTAACACGGTCTTCGCGCCAGAGGATTTCCGGCATTTCCGAGGCTGCGCTGGGTTCCAGCTTCTGCTTGTTCTTGTACCAGATGTTGCCAGTCGGGTCGAAGCCTTCCATTCCACCGATGCGATTGAGCACATTAGCGCAAATAGCGGCTGCCTCAGCAGAAGTGACACCGCTACCCTCGATGAAAGCAGGACTTGCGGCGAGAAGTGCAACCTGTGCCTTCACAGCCTCGGCCACCTTGCCAGAGATGAGGTTTTTGGCCTTACCACCAAATACAAGGTTGTAGTTGGAGTAGTTTGCGCCCAGCTCCTTGTACTTCACAGGAATCTCATCATTATTGTTGATGTCCACATAATCTGCTGGCAGAAGCGCCATTGCACTGTCGCAGTCGGCGAAGCACTGCTTCACGCAGTCAGCAAAAGTAGCACGTGGCTGGTTGTAGTCGGAACTACCGTCTTCAGGAGCCGTCAGCAGGGGCACACCGTAGAGCACGCCATCGTCTGCATAGCCACCGTGAGCCTGGAGCAGGAAATAATAGAATATGGCACGAAGCGTGAAAGCCTCACCTTTCAGACGGTCGATGAACATCTGCTGTTTTGAAGCTGCACTTGGTGACCACTTCACCTTTTCTACGTTTTTGAGGAAGAGATTGACATACTGTATGCCGTCCTTGCAGTTGTCCCACTGCGACATAGGGTTGTTGTCTGAAGCCCATGTTCCCGTTGCCATGTTCAGGTAGGAGCTGCTCTTCAAATTGGTCACAGCATCATCCGTGGCAATGTCGGTCTGAGTAGTGGTTAAATAAGGAAGCCGGTCATAACCGTATATCAACAGACCATGTGCATAATCTGACTCCTCGTACATGGCATCCTCCTGTCGAGTGTTCTCGTCTGCCGGTTCAAACATGTCATCGCATGAGCAGATAGCGAGGAGACCCATGAAATACAAAATAATGTTTCTTGTCTTCATTTTCTTGTTGTTTTATTAGAGGGTTACCTTAACACCGAGATTATAGAAACGGGTCTGTGGTGCATAGCCAACGCTTGTCTCCAACAACTCACGCTCCTTTGAGATAGTGAGCAGGTCGTTTCCATTCAAATAAATTGAGAGAGCCTTAACAATCTTTCCTTTCAACATTTCCTCGGGGAAGTCGTATGTAAGCTGAATCTTGCGGATATTGAAACGGTCTGTACTGTATTTCCAGAAGGTTGATGCCGCAGCATTGTTGGCCGAATTCTGTGTGGTCAGGCGGGGATGTGAGGCATTGGGATTGACAAACCCGTTGATGACGCCATTATCATCATAGGTGTACTGTATGCGTCCGCGTGCATTGACAGAGTACTTGTCATCGCCCTGCATATAGTAGTACGTATTGTTCTTCATTCCGTATGCGCCGAACTGACCGTTGCCCAACATAAAGAGGGTGAAGTTCTTGTACTTGAGCGTGATGTTCAAACCAAGTGTGAGAGGCGAGCCGTATGCTCCAGACTTGCCCAAATCAACCTGGTCTTTGTTGTTGATGACACCATCGCCATTCACATCCTCGTACTTCAAGTCACCCGGCTGGATGGTACCGCCAATCTTCGGAGAGGGAAGGTCACTCTTCAAAGTGTACTTCGTTTTGCCTTCAGATGTTGTGGACACAGTGAAGTCGTCAATAGTGTAGAAGCCCAAGCAGTTGTAGCCCCAAATGACATCAAGCGGGCGTCCCTCCACGTTCTGGTAATCCCATTCCACGATTTCGTCGTACTTCTTGTAGTTTGTCTTAAGATAGGTACCGACAACTCCAATGGCAGCATTGACATCGCCAATCTGTTTCTGGGCTTTGATGCTGAAGTCAAGTCCCTTGCGGTTCTGGATGTTGTTGTTGATGGCCGGCATGAACGAACTGCCTGAAAGGCCGCCCTTCAAGTGTGAGGGGAACGTGGTCAAGTTGTCGACAATAAAGCCATCCAAATCCGTATTGAAATAGGTAAGTTCAGCAGAAATCAGCTTCTTGAAGAACGAACCGCGCAGGCTCAGAGAGAATTCCTTGCGATGAATGAAGTCGAGCGACGGGTTGGCGCCGGACTGTGAGAATGTGTGGTTTGTGGAAGAACCTTCATTCCAAGTGAAGCCACTGCCGGTCGTACTCCAACTGGCATCGTAGAGATAGAAATATTTCTCTCCCATGTACACATCAATATCCTCGTTCAGGTTGCTGTATGATGCACTTATCAACAGGTCATCGACACCATTGACACGCTTCATCAGAGGCTCCTTGGCAAGGTTCCAGCCAATCGTGAAAGAAGGTGAGATGGCCTCACGATGGCCTTCAGGCAGACGTGCGGAATGAACGCCAGCCAACGAAATGTCGGCAAAGTAACGGCCCTTGTAGTCGTAACTGGCCTCAAGTCCCAAGTTGGCATTGGCATAACGGTGGTACTGGCTGCTGGATGTTGTAGTAAACATGTTGGCGAGCAGAATGCCTGAAACGTGATGATCCCTGGCAAATGTGTGGTCGTAGTCGAAATGGCCATTCCAACTGATGGTCTGGCGATAGGCAGAGTTCGACATGACCATGTGGCCGGACACCACCTCATCGTTCTGCTGGGTAATGGCCACGATAGCATCCTTTGAGTTGTAGTTACTCCAGGTGGGGATGAACACAGCATACTTGTTGTCGTAAGAAAGACTGTAGTTTGCAGCATAGTCGATGGCGAACTGGGTCTTGAATGACAAGCCCTGGACGAACTTGTTCATATCGTAGATAATACCGGCATCGAACTGGAACTGACGGCTGACAGCTTTTGTCTGTCCTCCGAAATAGCAGTCTGCAATCGCATTCGTCTGTGTGGCTTTTGTGCCACCAGGGAAGTAACCACCGTTGAGAAGGTTGAGCGACTTGTTAAGGATAGCCAGTGCCTTGGAAGCATTGGGGTCAACCATGTCAATGGAAATCAATGGTGCGGCATTTTCCGGGAAGTTCGGACGCATGGTAGATGCGTCACTCCAGAAATCTCCCTTGTTCTTGTTTTCATTGTAGAAAGTGGCACTTGCGTCAGCGTAGCCCTTGACGACCTTGTTGATGACCAGGTCCACATTACCACGCACGCTGAAACGGTCGGTGTAGTTGTCCTTGGCCGGTCCGAAGTCGATGAGGTCCTCCAGGCGGTAGTAGTTGATGTTCGTGTAGAAATGAGCACGGGCGCCACCACCCTGTATCTCAAGCGTTCCCTCAGAACGGTTGTAAGCCTTGCGGACATAGTCGCTTGAATAGTAGTTCACGTTGGGATAGCGGTAGGGGTTCACGCCTAAAGCATGGTTGTAGATATCCTGCTGGGTATACTTTGCGCCTGTGGGAAGTTGGTCGTTAAGACAAGCCTCGTTGTAGAGTGTCATATACTCTGCAGAACCGAGATACTCCGGGAATTCCTTTGCGAAGTGCCAGCCGGTGTTGGCGTTGGCCTTGATTTGCAGTCCGTCCACCTTGCCACGCTTTGTGGTGATGAGTATAGCACCCTTTGCAGCCTTTGCGCCATAGAGCACCACGGCCTGTGCGCCCTTGAGGAAGGTTATCTGCTCAATTTCCGAAGGAAGCACGTTGTTTGACGGGCGCTTCACTCCGTCGATGATAACCATCGGAAGGTTGCCATTGTCGTTGTTGTCAAGACGGTCATTGTCCATGCCCCAAAGGTTGTTGCCATTCCATCCGCCGACAAGCGCATACATGTCTTCAAGGCTGCTCATCGTATAGTCCTTCTTCTGCAGCTCTTCCATGTCAACGTATGATACGCCTCCGAGTAGATGGTCAGCATCCTTATCGCGGAAAGCGACATGGACTTTCTTTTTTGCCGCGATTGAGTCAGCGTCGTCAGCGGTCTGGGCATTGACCGTCAATGGCGATGCTGCAAGCATGGCAAAGAGAAATATATTTGTTTTCATATTTTTCATAATGTCGAATATTCAATGTTCAATGTTCAATGTTTACCATCCTGGATTCTGGAGAAATCCTTCGTAAAGATAAATATCCTTATCGGGGAATGGGAACCAGTAGTGTTTCGATTCCAAGCGACGGGTGAGAAGCTCTTCCTTGTGGAAGTTGCCAATATGTGCATCCTTCGGGTCGTGATCCTTAAACCATGCGTCGGTTTCCAAACGCTCAAACTCATGAGAGTATTTCACCGTGTAAGGAGGCTCGGTCAGGAGGAGCCAACGCTGGAGGTCGCACCAGCGGAAGCCCTCAAACGAAAGCTCCACGGCACGCTCACGGCGCACCTCATCGATGAAGTGCTCCCTGGTGTCCATCAGGTTGGCCTGCACGTGCTCCATCGGATAATCAGAAGAGTTCACACGGTCGCGGAGGGCATTGACAGCGTCTACAGCCGACAGTGTCGTTGAATATGGAGCCTTCTCTTTCAGCTCTCCAGCCGTAGTGGCAATGGCAGCCCTTGCCTCTGCGTACATCAGATAGACGTCAGCAAGGCGCATATAGGGAAGGTAGCACTCGAAGTTGTGATCCCATTCGTACCACTTGTCTCCCTCGTTACACTGGTGAGGCACGAGCTTCTGTATGAAATAGCCTGTGCTGCTGCCATCTGCCACACCGCGCATAGCACCACCCGTATAAAGCGTGCAATACTCATGCTTCTTCTGCTCGGCGTTCAAAGCATCTGTACTGAGGACGTAGTGGAAGCCGTCGAACACGATATCGTGATAGAATCTCGGGTCGCGGTTCTTGTATGGATGCTCGGGGTCCCAACCAGACAGCGGGTTGAGCACATACTGTCCGTTCTGCACGAGATAGATAGGCTGTCCGTTGGCCATTCCGTACTGGTCGATGACATTGGCTGTCGGGTGGTGGATAATCTTGTCGTGAGCCACCAGACTGGCCACCTTCGGGCCGAAAATCTTGGCGCAGTTCCAGTTGGCAGTATTTAAGCCCGAATTGACACCTCGGAAGATGGCCTCTGTAGTACCTGGCGTCTGCCATCCCTGCTTTTCCGTCCAGAAGATGTCTGAGTAGCACGTCTCAGAATTTTCATCACGCACATTGTCGTAGATGTTGGAAAACTTGTACTCTGCAAGTTTGTAACTGACAGTTCCCTTGTTCACCATATCAAGAACCTTGCCAAAAACTTCGGCAGCCTTCTTACAGTATTCTACATCATAGTCGTAGGTCTTGCCATTGGAGCTTGCGCCCAAGAGCTGTGCCACGCCACCATTCTTGGTCTTCTCAAATTCCTTCATCAGCGGAGAACCAGCATAGAGATAGCACTTGCCCAGATAGCACAGAGCCATAAACTTGTTGATGCGCAGGTCGTTCATTCCTGATGTCTGCATACCGGCGAGGGTCTCGTCCCAGCCCTGAGGATCCAGGGGAAGGAGGTCGGCAGCCCTTTGGAAGTCTTCTGCACAACGGTCGGCACATTCCTGGAATGAGAGGCGGGGCAGTTCAGGGATGGCGTCTGCGGCAAATGCCATATCGATGTATGGCAGTCCGCCGAAATAACACATCAGCTCGAAATGCCACCATGCGCGGAAGAAATACATCTGCCCAAGCAGCAGGTCTTCCTCTTCGTCTGTGCCGACGAGGGACTTGATTTTCTCAATACCCATATTGCACTTGCGGATGCAATACCATGAACTTTTCCAAAGCGACTGTCTGTCACCGTTCAGCCAGCACTGGTTGTTGTTGTACCAGTTGCGATAGTTGCCCAGGTCTACCTGATGGTCCATGTGGGCATAGCCTTCAGTATTGTGGACAGCGTCATCACCAAAGTTCCAAGAGGTACAATAGTTCACCTTCTCCTTGTCAGGAATCAGACTGTAGATTTCCTCAATATAGCCCTGGAAGTTTCGGTAGTTCTTGAATGCCTCATCCTCTGCGACGATTGACTCCGGGTCTTTGTCGAGCCAGTCGGTGCAGGATGTGAGCGCAACGCCAAATGATAAATGACAAATGATAAATGACAAACCTATCAGATGTCTTCTGTTTATCTTAATAGTCATAATATTCATTTTCCTATAATCAATGTTCAATGTTCAATCTTCAATGCTCAATCTTCAATTACAGGTAAAGCTTGAATCCGAAGTTATAACGTCTGACGGTTGGGTAGGCACCGCCGCCTCCGCTCCATCCGTAGTTACTCTCTCGGTCGTCAGGCATCTTTGTAATCAGGAAGAGATTGTTACCATTAAGGTAAATCTTCAGGCTTGAGAATCCGAGTTTCTTAATCCAACCTTTCGTCCATGTGTAAGCAACTTCCACATTCTTCAGTCGGAAATAAGAACCATCATAGAGATACTGTGTACCGTCGTTGTAGGAGACCTGTGTGGTAAATCTCGGGACGACCACTTCACCGCCTCCTTGTTCTGGATTCCACCAAGTGCCATTGTCATAAACTGTGAGCAGCTGGTCGCCGAATGAGGGCAGACCCACGTCGCGGGTGACACCTGTGACGCCATAGAGCTGTGCGAAGCATGAGAATCCCTTCCACTCCCAGCCGATGGTGGCATTGTAGGTGTGCTCCGGGTTTTCTGTATAGCCGTAAGGAGCCTGGTCGTTGGTCTCGTCCACCTTACCGTCGCCATTGAAGTCTACGATGTAATGGTCGCCAATGAGGATTGTCTCGTCGTCCTTCTCACGTTCAGGCGTACTGTAGAGTTCGTCGTAGGTGCTGATGTAGCCGTTGTCGATGTAAGAGTGGTACTGTCCCTGGGAATAGCCCTGTGCCTTGCGGTAGCTGGGAATCAATTCCGGGTCATCCTTCAGTTTGATGACGTTGTGGGCGTATGTGTAGTTGGTGTTTGCCCAGAAGCGCATACCGTTCTTCAAGACCTTGTTGAAGCGAAGCTCAATCTCGAAACCAGTGTTCTTGATCTTACCCTTGTTGATATCGGGGGTCATGGCAGCACCATAATATGAAGGCACGGAACGGTCGGCACCCGAAATAAAGATGTCGTAACGGTCGTCGCGGAACCAGTCGAAACTACCAGCGAACATACCATTGAGGAAGGCGTAGTCGAAACCGAGGTTCTTCTTCCTTACCGTTGCCCAACGGAGGTCAGGCTGTGCGATGGTTGCCTCCTTATAGCCAGTAAAGGGGCTGTTGGAGTGGTCAAGGTTCATTGCGTAAGGCCCGGCGACTTCCCAACCAGTCAGGTATGCCCAACGTGCACCTGAACTATCGTCACCAATTTCGCCAATAGAGCCGCGTATCTTGAACATGTCAATAATACCTTTTTCCTTCAGCGGCTGCATAAATTTCTCTTCCGAAATCATCCAGCCTGCAGCTCCTGAGCAGAAGAACGCGAAGCGGTTGTCGGGCGAGAACCTCTGCGAACCGTTATAAGCGCCGTTGAACTCTGCGAAATACTTGCCCATCAAGTCGTATGTTGTACGGAACACCCAGTCCTCACGGCGGTTCTCAAGGTCGGCATTGCCGGCATTGATACGGCGTTTCCAGTTACCCATGAGCGAGATGTTATGGATGCCGAGCTGGCGTGCCCAGAAAAGCTGGAGCGACATTTCGGTTGCACGGCTTGTATAATTGACGCTACCGGCCTGAGTGCTCCAGTCGCGCTTTTCGTAGAAGTCGAAACCTGTCTGTGCGTAAATCTCATTCTCAAAAAGGAGCTGGCCATCCTCAGGGATGATGTATGCCGTATTATTCACGTGAGAACCACCAGCGGCATTGATACCACGGTCGCCCTCATTGAACTGGTTGTCCCATGAGATGGTTCCGCGTGCGATGAGGCCTGGCGTGATGAATTTGAGGTCCTGCTCGAGCGAGAAGTCGGTGAAGATACGTGTGATGGTCTTCAGCTCATAACCTGCGGTTGACACGTTCATACAAGAGTTGGCCATGTTGGATGCTGCCAGACGCGACCATCCCCAAGCGCCGTTTGAGAAGCGGACGGGGTAGACGTTTGGCGGCATACGATAGGCACCGGCCCAGTTCTGCTGCTGGAACCACTCGCCGCTATTACCATAATAATAACGCGGGGTTTTCTGCTGGGCATTTGAGCCGGCCAGGCTCACCCTGAACTGTGTGGTCTTTGTGATCTGGAAGTCCAGATTAGAACGCACATTCAGACGATTGTAGGCATAACCGCCTTCGTAGCCCTGGTTGTTGTCCCAAATACGGGTCATATCGCCTTCGTTCTGGAAGTCGAATGCCACGAAATACTTCACGGCCTGCGTACCACCAGAGAAATTGAGGTTTGCATTATAAGACAGGGCAGTGCTTTTGAACATCTCATCCTGCCAGTCAATGTTAGGATAGCGCTCTGCCTGGCTGTAGTCGCCCAGGTAGTTGCCGTCGGCAGTATAGTTTGGCTTCACCGTTCCGTCCTGGTTGCGGAAGAGGTTGATGAATGTCTGCGGACGATAGTATGCCCACGAGCCTGCGCCGCCCAAAGCAAGCTCATGCTCGATGGCCTGGTTGCGCAGCATATAGCCGTCGTAGGAATCATACTTGCGGGGCAGCTTCGAGACAGCCTTCAACGTAGCATTGAAGCCGACATCGATTCTGGCCTTACCCTCGACACCACGCTTGGTGGTGATAAGGATAACACCGTTAGCACCCTCCACACCGTAAACGGCAGTAGCCGATGCGTCCTTCAGCACTGACACCGTAGCCACGGAAGAAATATCCACGGCCTTGATTTCACGCTTGACTCCATCGACGAGGATCAGCGGCTGGGCATCCTGGTTCCAGGCAGCTGCACCGCGAATATAGATGCGCGGGTCTTCTTCACCAGGCTGACCTGAGGAAGCGATGGTTGCGATACCCGGAAGGTTACCAGTAAGGGCAGCACTGACGCTACCGATACCTGCAGCCCGTTCAAGCACTTCACCCGTGGTCTGCGTGATTGCACCGACCACCGATGCTTTCTTCTGCTGTCCGTAGCCCACTACAACGACTTCGTCCAGCTTGGTGTTGTCGGCGAGTGCAACCTTAATGTTACGCTGCTTGCCGACTTTGACTTCCTTCGTGACCATTCCTACATAGGAAATCACCACCACTGACTGTTCGGAAGGCACATTCAGGCGGAAGTTACCGTCGAAATCGGTAATCGTACCGAGCGACGTGTTTCCCTTCACTACGACCGAGGCGCCTATCAGCCCCTCGCCGTTAGAATCGGTAACTGTTCCCTTGATGGAAATGTCCTGCGCCCACATTGTTGTGCAGAACATCATCGCCAACAAGAATGTCGACATTCGGCATAGCCGGACGGGATTACGAAGAACAGTCCCTTTCACAAAGTTTGTCAACTGTTTCATCTTGTCTGTTTTTGATTCATAACTCGTTTTTATTATATAATTTTTTTCAATCATTGCCTGCCATAGTAAATTTTGCTTGCAAATTTAGGAAAAATTCGTTTACATCATTAACAAATTCGTTGCTATTTTATTTAATATTTTTATAATATCCACTTATTTTATTAAAATGAGACAAAAACAAAACAGTAAGAGACGCAAAGAAAAATGAATGGAGGGGGATAATTGCAGCTATTTCACTATTTTTGACTAATTTTGCATTGTTTATCTATTTGAAGGTTTTGACGTATGAGTTACGATGAATTTTGGAGACCACTAACAACTGTATGCGAGGCAGGCGAGGCTAAAGCGATGACGCAGTTGGTGATGGAGACACTCTATGGGCTGACCCACGCCGATTTGCTGTGCGGACGAATGGAGACGCTGCCCGAAATGCCTCTGCGTCTTTTGCAGTCGCGCCTGATGCAGTGTGAGCCAGTGCAGTATGTGCTGGGGCAGGCCGAATTTTGCGGACGCCGTTTCCGCGTGGGGCCAGGCGTGCTCATCCCCCGTCCTGAGACAGAGGAACTGTGCAGGTGGATTTTTGCGACATTACAGACCCCACCCCCGCCCCCTCCCCTTGAAGGGAGGGGAGAGGTTATACCACCGCTTTCGAGGGGTGAGACTATACCACCGCTTTCGAGGGGAGAAGCCACACCACCGCTTTCGAGGGGAGAGGCTATACCACCGTTTTCGGCAGAAAGGGATTCGCAAGGAAAGGACATCAGGATTCTTGACATTGGCACAGGCAGCGGCTGCATCGCCTGCACGCTGGCGGCAGAAATCGATGGCAGCCGCGTGACAGCGTGGGACGTGAGCGAGACGGCCATAGACACAGCCGCCGACAACGCCCGACGGCTGGGGGTCGAGGTGACTGTTGAGCGGCAAGATGCCCTCCACCCTACCCTGCCCCCAGCGCCAACGTGGAATATCATTGTAAGCAATCCGCCCTATATCTGCCGACAGGAGCGTGAAGACATGAGCCGCAACGTGACAGACTATGAGCCGGAGGAGGCCCTTTTCGTCAGCGACGACGACCCGCTGCTGTTCTACCGCGCCATCGCCGGCTATGCCGCACAGACGCTGGTTCCCGGCGGACGGCTCTACTTTGAAATCAACCATCTATACGTCTCACCTCTTGAAGCTATGCTGCACCAAGCGGGCTTCAGCACCGTGGAGACCAGAAAAGACCAGTTTGGCAAACAACGATTTACATGCGTATGCAAACAGTAAAGCAACCCTTGAACGGCCAGCAGGCCTACACGCGCCTCTCGGCTCTGTGCGCCCGCAGCGAGCACTGCCAGCAGGACATGCTGGACAAGATGCGGCAGTGGGGCGTGGCCGAGGCGGAGCAGGCCCAGGTGATGGCCCGCCTGGTGAAGGAACAATATGTGGACGATGCCCGCTATGCACGGGCTTTCGCAAACGACAAAGTGCACTACGACCGCTGGGGCCGACGGAAGGTGGAGCAGGCCCTGCACCAGAAACGCATCGACCCGGCAGTCTGCCGCGACGTGCTCGACGCTGTGCCGCCACAGGACTATGTGGACGCACTCATGCCCCTGCTCCAGCAAAAGCGGCACACCACCAAGGCCAACAGCCCCTACGAGCTGAACCAGAAGCTCATCAGGTATGCCCTTTCGCGTGGCTACGACATGGAAATCATCAGGCAATGCATCGACGTAGAAGATGAAGACGAGTTTCTGGACTGACCTGTTCGACCTGATAAGCCCACGCACCTGTGCCGTCTGCGGCCAACGGCTGACTGCCGACGAAAACACTATCTGCGTGGCCTGCCATCTGCATCTGCCACTCACGCACATGGAATCAAACGCCTACGACAACGTGATGGCGCGGCTCTTTTGGGGTGTACTGCCAGTTGAGCGGGCAGCAGCCTTGTTCTACTACGAACCGCACTCGGAGGTGGCGCGGCTCATCTATGACCTGAAATACCACGGACAGGCCGACATCGGCACCGACCTGGGCCGTATGGCCGCCCGCCAGTTTGCCAGCAGCGGCTTCTTCGAGGGCATCGACGCCACGGTGCCCGTGCCCCTGACCCGCAAGCGGAAATGGCAGCGGGGCTACAACCAGAGCGAACAGATAGCCCGTGGCATCGGCCAGGTGACCGGCCTGCCCGTCTACACAGATGTGGTCAGGCGCAAACATTTCAACAAGAGCCAGACACAGAACAGCATCTGGGAACGCTTGGAGAATGTGGAGGAAGCCTTCCTGCTGGCCAATGGCAGCCGCATCGCCGGCAAGCACCTGCTCGTGGTCGACGACATCGTCACCACCGGCGCCACCATCAAAGCCTGCGCCAAGGAACTGTGCAAAGCCGGCGGCGTGAAAATCAGCATCCTCTCGCTGGGCCTCACGAAAGTGGTCTGAAATATATGCATCGGAATTTTCAACTGACCCCATTTTTCCTGAACCAAACAAAAAAGTTGCTAAAAAAGTTGCAGGATTCAGAAATAATGCCTATATTTGCAGCGTCAAACTTAAGTTTGGCTATCCGGGCAGAATCCCGAGGGGGGCAAGACTATATTGATATTGCCCTTGGAGCAAGACATCACGATAACTACTCCACTACTAAAACCATCCCGCAAGGGGTGGTTTTATCTTTCATATAATCTTTTGAATAGTGGCATGTACCCACGTATGATTGCTGATATACCCGAAAGAGTCTTGATTAGCCTTCACGCACACAACGGGGATACGTAATCAGCAATCCCGTGACATCATACTCCGCATTGTCATTGACACACATCTTCTTGTGGTAATTTCAGATAGCCAATCAACAAAGCATCGTGTGACGCTTTTCCATTATGTAGTGCCCAGCCCTGTAGCTCCGCCCACCTCAGTAGGCATCATCATCATCGGGCTGAAGACGGTGCAAAGTTACGAAATAATTGGGAAACGAGAAAATAATTGGGAGAAAAATTTGGTTCGTCCAAACTACCACTTTGGTTCGTCCAAACTACCAGTTTGGTTCGTCCAAACTATGAGTTTGGTTCGTCCAAATTTTTGGGGCTGAACGTGCTGCCACAATTTCTGGCACAACTTCCTTGGCCAATTGGCGGAAAATTCGTAACTTTGCACCCACATTGACAATCAAAACTCATATCAAGAGACTATGGGATTCTGGAAGACATTTTTTGGCGGGGAAGAAACCAACCCCGAAGAAGAGAAGAAGAACAACGAGGCGCGCAACTTTGACTTGCTGAAATATGACGGGGTGAAGGCCATGCGCATCCACCAGATGGACTATGCCGTCAAGTGCTTCCGCGAGGCACTCAAGCTGAAGGACGACCTGGAGACACGCGACTATCTCTCGCAGGCACTACTTGCCTCAGGGGCACTCGACGAGTCGCTGGCCGAGCTGAAGACCATCGCCGCCCAAGCACCCGACAACATCAAGGTGCTGCTGCAAGCCGCCCATGTGGCCTATCTGACGGAAGACTACGCCGAGATGAAGGCACTCTGCCTGCAGGCACAAGAACAGACAGGCGACAACGCCACCATCAGCTATATGCTGGGACAAGCTGCCAAAGGAGAGGGCGACCTGGTGGAAGCCATCGCTCTGCTCACCAAGGCCATCGCGCTGGACGAGCAACAAGGCGACGCACGACTGCTACGCGCCCGGACCCTGCTGGCAATGGGCGACGCGAAAGGTGCCCGCGAAGATGCCGACTGGCTGGTGAGCCACACCGAGGACAACGAGGATGTGCTCCTGCTGGCCGCCCGCGTGGCTTACGCCGAGGGCAACGCCGCCGAGGCCATCGCCATCTACGACAAAGTGATGGAGCTGAACCCCTTCCAGCTTGACGCCCTGCGCGAGCGCGGCAAACTGAAAATGGAACAGGGCGACAAGCGCGGTGCCGAGGAGGATATGCGCCACTTGCTGGAACTGAACCCTGGCGAACTGGATGGCACCAACGGCGAATATGAGGCCGAGGGCGTAGAGCAGATGATGAAACGTGCCTATTCGCCCATCAATCCCTTCGGGCTATGAACGAGGAAATCATCGTCAAGGTCATCGAACTGCTGGGTACCTTTGCTTTTGCCATATCCGGCATCCGCCACGCCGCCGCCAAACATTTCGACTGGTTTGGCGGTTATGTTTGCGGCATTGCCGTGGCCATCGGCGGCGGCACCATACGCGACCTGATGTTGGGCACCACGCCTTTCTGGATGACTACACCTATTTATATTATATGTACCGCCGTGGCCCTGCTGACGGTGGCTTTCTTCGGCCGCTGGATGGAACCGCTGAAAAATGCGTGGTTCGTGTTCGACACGCTGGGCCTGGCCCTGTTCACCATTGCCGGCATACAGAAGAGCCTCACCATGGGCCAGCCCTTCTGGGTGGCCATCATTATGGGATGTGTCACGGGGGCTGCCGGCGGTGTAATCCGCGACGTGCTGCTCAACAACGAGCCGGTCATCTTCCATCGCGAAATCTATGCCATAGCCTGCGTGCTGGGCGGCATCGTCTACTGGTGCGGCATCGTACTGGGCCTGTCGGTGGGCCTCACTTCCATAGTGAGTTTCTTCACCACCTGCCTCATCCGCTTCCTGGCCGTGCGCTACCACCTGTCGCTCCCAATTCTCAAAGGGGAAGAGGTATAGCCCTGCTTTACCTCCCAATTACCACCAGACTGTCGGCCTGCACACGGGCCTTCAGCCAGTCGTGCAGCCGCTGGCGCTCGGCGTGGGTGAGCGTTGCAGACTTGGCAGTGGTGACAATGGCCGCCACATAGCGGCTCTGCACAAGCGAGTCGATGCGGGCCTCCACCACCGGCGTCAGGCCGATAGCCGTCACCTGTGGGAAGAGGGCTGACAGTTCAGGGCGAATCTCGGCGGCCAAATCGTCGTAGCGGGCGTAAACAGACAATTGCTGGTTGAGTTGAGCCGCCTCTGCCGACAACTCAACAAGCCGCTGGCGGTCAGCCTCACGAGTGGTGTTCAACTGGGCCACCTGGGTGTTAAGTTGCAACAGGCTGTCGGTCTGCACGCCTTGGATGACTTTCAACTCATAGTCCTCCAGCCCGTATTGAGCCATTCGCCGCTGGGCTTCGGCCTGACTTTCAGCGCCAATCTCGCGCCCCACGGCCACAATGTTCAAGACGGAGCCGTCAGCCTCAGAAGAAAGAATTTGAGTGCCCTTCTGTGCCAATTCATTTTTTACAAACTTGTTTACATTGTTCTGAAAGAAACTTCTGCGCACAATGCCAATAGTCATCACCAGCGCCGGAATCATAGTCAGCACCACAATGCCCATCACAACGCGGCTGCTCTTGCGCGTCATGTCGGAATCCATAAAATCAGAACGCTTGAAATGCATCATCCGCACGCCTAAATACGTGGCCAGAGCAATGAAAACTGTATTGATGAAGAATAGGTAGAAAGCACCAAGGAAATAGAGCAGATGGCCGGTGGCCAGACCATAGCCAGCCGTGCAGAGCGGCGGCATAAGGGCAGTGGCGATGGCCACGCCGGGGATGACGTTGCCCTTGCCGCGTGTGCACAGGGCGATGATGCCTGCCGCACCGCCACAGAAGGCGATGAGCACATCGTAGAGCGTCG
Source organism: Prevotella sp. (assembly GCA_017960525.1). Taxonomy (GTDB): domain Bacteria; phylum Bacteroidota; class Bacteroidia; order Bacteroidales; family Bacteroidaceae; genus Prevotella. Next base: position 9,022 of record JAGCZA010000052.1, on the reverse strand, counting down.
GCGACGTGCGCGCCAGCAGCTCCGACTGTGCCTCGCCCAACGGGGTGAGGAAGAAGTAGACGGTGGCGGTGAGCACGCTGATGAGCGACGCCACGCCATAGTTCTTGGCCGAGCGTTTCAGCAGTTCCAGGTCGTTTATACCCACAGCCAGGCCCATACCGATGATGGGTCCCATCAGGGGCGAAATGAGCATGGCGCCAATGATGACTGCCGTGCTATTGACGTTAAGCCCCAGCGAGGCAATGAAGATGGCAAAGATGAGCACCCACAGGTTGGCTCCCCGAAAGGATACACCGCTACTGATTTGCGCAATGATGGCCTGCTCGTCGTCCTTGTCGGGCTGCAGGTTGAAATAGTCGCTGACGTGGCCAGCCAGGTTCTTCAAATCAAAATTCATAGTCTTTCTTTGGTTTTAGGCTTATCTCAGCGAGGCAATGAGCTGGTCAAGGCTCAATTCGTCCTGTATGAGCACCTCACGCGGCTTCGAGCCGTGGGCCTGCCCCACTACACCGGCCTTCTCTAACTGGTCCATCAGGCGGCCGGCACGGTTGTAGCCAATGGAGAACTTGCGCTGGATGAGCGAGGTGCTGCCCTGCTGGGTGCTCACGATGAGGTGGGCGGCCTCGTCGAACATCGGGTCGAGGTGGCTCAGGTCTGCATCGTTGGCACCGCCCTCAAAGCCGTCGCCGCCCTCTACCAAAGGCTCCGGCAGTTCGAAAGGCTCCAAGTAGCCCTGCTGGGCAGAGATGAACTTGTTGATGTCGACCACTTCGGGCGTGTCCACAAAGGCACACTGCACGCGGATGGGGTCGTTGCCCTGTAGGTAGAGCATATCGCCGCGCCCGATGAGCTGCTGGGCGCCCATACGGTCGAGAATGGTCTTCGAGTCGATGCCCTGGCTCACCTTGAACGCGATGCGGGCAGGGAAGTTGGCCTTGATGGTGCCGGTGATGATGTTGGTGGTGGGTCGCTGCGTGGCGATAATCATGTGGATGCCCACGGCACGCGCCTTCTGGGCGATGCGGGCGATGGGCAGCTCAATCTCCTTGCCGGCAGTCATAATGAGGTCGCCATACTCATCGATGACCACGACGATGTAGGGCATAAACTTGTGACCCCACTGCGGATTCAGCTGGCGGGCGATGAACTTCTTGTTATAGTCCTTGATATTGCGCTCACCGGCATCCTTGAGCAGCTCGTAGCGGGCGTCCATCTCCACACAGAGGCTCTGCAGCGTGCGGATGACCTTGCTGGTGTCGGTGATGATGGGGTCTTCAAACTGTTCGGGCAGCGAGGCCAAGAAATGCTTGTCGATGGTCTTGTAGACGCTGAACTCCACCATCTTCGGGTCGACGAGAACAATCTTCAGTTCGGCGGGGTGCTTCTTATAAAGCAATGAGGTGAGGATAGCGTTCAGGCCCACCGACTTTCCTTGTCCCGTAGCACCAGCAACGAGCAAATGGGGTGCCTTGGCGAGGTCGAACATAAACACCTCGTTGGTGATGGTCTTTCCCATCGCACAGGGCAAGTCCATCGTGGTCTCCTGGAACTTCTTCGAGTTGAGCACACTCTGCATCGACACCACGTTCTTCTTCTCGTTGGGCACCTCAATACCAATGGTGCCCTTGCCGGGCATAGGCGCGATGATACGGATGCCAAAAGCCTTCAGCGAGAGGGCAATGTCGTCCTCCAAATTGCGGATTTTCGAGATACGCACGCCCTGGGCCGGCGTAATCTCGTAGAGGGTGATGGTGGGGCCGACAGTAGCCTTGATGGTGGTAATCTCTATGCCAAAGTTGCGCAGCACCTCCACGATGCGGTTCTTGTTGCTGGTCTGCTCCTCCATGTCGATGTAAGGCTTGCCGTCGTCCTCGTAGACCTTCAACAGGTCCAGCGTGGGATAGTGGTAGTTCTCCAGGTCACGCTTGGGGTCGTATGGCTCCAGCATTTTTTCGCCCACGGACACCAGATCATTGCCTTCGGCTTTCTCCTCGTCGGCGGCAGCCTCAATCTCCAACTCATGCTCTTTGGGCGGATGGGGTGACTGGGGTGCCGCCGGGGATGTGTGTGGGCTGTCGGGGTGATGGTCAAAGTCAATGGTCTCGGTTTCAGGATTGTCGAACACCTCGGGATCGTCCTCGGTTTCAATCAGGTTCTCGTAGGAATCTTCGTCGGAAGGCTTCTCCGACGGGTCCTTCACAGTAAACTTCACACGTTTGAGGAAGCCTGTGGGGTTGAGCAGTTTGCGGATGAAGATGACCGTCTCGCTGCTGACATACATCAGGAACAGGATGGCCACGACGACCAACAGGGCAAAAAGGCCGGGTGCCCCTACAAAGCCCTCGATGCGCTGGCACATATACAGGCCGTGGTCGCCACCTGGACAGAAATGGCTTTGGGGTACCAGGGGGGTGACAAACTGAGCCAACACCAGCGAGGCCCATACCATCACCAGGGCGATGCACATAAACCACTTCAGCAAACTGGGCTTGTAAGCCTTCATCAGAGAGAGCGACACCACAAAAAGGAAAAGGGGGATACCAAAGGCGGCTATACCGAAGCACCGCTTCATAAAGAAATAGGAGGTGTATGCACCGACGCTGCCCACACCGTTCAGGAACTGGTGGGTCTCATTCTCCATATCGCCATCGTGCAGATTCTCTATCACGCTCTGGTCGGCAGCACCAGTAGTGAAATAAGACACGAAAGCCCAAGCCATACACACCGACACGGCGAAAAGCAGAATGCCAATGAGGAAATGCAAACGCTCATTGGTGAAAATCTGCACGAAACGCTCCAGTCCCAATGACTGTAGCAACGACTGGTGTGGGGCCGTCTGAGGGCTCCTTTTCTTCTTTTTCTTTACCATTCTTTACAGGTCACTTCGTTAATTCTGTGCAAAATTAGCGTAAAAAAATCACATACGGCAATAAAATCACATTTTTTTTGTATTTTTGCACCTCGAAATTGATTTCTTATGCCAAAGCACATCTACAACAAATATGACAAGAGCCTCATCCCGTCCCTGCCCGTTGTGCAGTTTGAGGGAAGAATCATTGTCATACTCACGCCGGGAGAGACGGAAAGAGCCGTCAGATACCTCCTGACGCAACCCATCCTGGGATTCGACACTGAGACAAAGCCAACGTTCAAGCGTGGGCAAACCCACAAGGTGGCGCTGCTCCAAGTGTCAACCCCCGACACGTGTTTCCTCTTCCGACTGCACAACACAGGTCTCACACCAGCCCTGATACGACTGCTCGAAGACACCAGCGTGACCAAGGTGGGCCTCTCGTGGCACGACGACGTGAACTCGCTCCAACAACTGGGAAAGGTCAAACCACAGGGATTTACCGACATTCAGGGACTGGTGAGTCAACTGGGCATTGAGGACATCGGACTGCAAAAACTCTATGCCAACCTGTTCGGCAAGAAAATCAGCAAACGACAGCAACTGAGCAACTGGGAGGCCGACATCCTCACCGACAAACAGAAACTCTACGCCGCCACCGACGCCTGGGCCTGCATCAATATTTACAACGAACTGATCCGGCTCATACAGAGCGGTGATTATCAACTTATTAAAGTCGAAGAAAATGTATAGAAACGTATATCTGAAGCACGGCAAGGAGGAAAGCCTGCTGCGCTTTCATCCCTGGATTTTCTCTGGTGCCATCCACCACATAGACCACGGCATCAACGAGGGCGATGTGGTGAACGTGCTCAATGGCGACGGGCGGTTCATTGCCAACGGCCACTACCAGGGCGGCTCCATCGCCGTACGGGTGCTCTCGTTCAGCGAAACACCTATCGACGATGCCTTCTGGCAGCAACGGCTCGCCTCGGCAAAGACCATGCGCCAAGCCCTGCACCTCCCATCCACAGGCCCACGCCCAACGACAGCCTTCCGCCTGGTTCACGGCGAGGGAGACATGCTGCCCGGACTCATCATCGACATCTACGGTCGAACAGCCGTGATGCAAGCCCACAGCATCGGTATGCACCGCAGCCGTCACGACATTGCAAATGCCCTGATGCAAGTGATGGGGAACGGTCTCGACAACGTTTACTACAAGAGTGAGACAACACTCTCCTTTGTTGAACCAGAAAGCGGATTCATCGTGGGCGGAGGCGAGGCCGACAACATCGCCGAGGAGAACGGTCTGCGCTTCTACGTGGACTGGCTGAAAGGGCAGAAGACGGGTTTCTTCGTCGACCAGCGTGAGAACCGCAGTCTGTTGGAGAGTTACGCCCGCAACCGCCGCGTGCTCAATATGTTCTGCTATACCGGTGGCTTCTCGTTTTATGCCATGCGCGGAGGGGCAGAGTTGGTGCACTCCGTCGACAGTTCGGCCAAAGCCATCGAACTGACACGCCGCAACGTGGAACTGAACTTCCCTGAAGACCCGCGCCACGAGGCATTCTGCGAAGACGCTTTCCGTTTCTTGGAGCATCCTGAACACGACTACGACCTCATCATCCTCGACCCGCCGGCCTTCGCCAAGCACCGAGGAGCGCTGCACAATGCCCTGAAAGGCTATACAAGGCTCAACAACAGGGCTTTTGAGAAAATTGCGTCTGGTGGCATTCTGTTCACCTTCTCCTGTTCGCAGGTGGTCACCAAGGACCAGTTCCGCAACGCCGTCTTCACCGCTGCCGCACAGGCACACCGGCAGGTGCGCATCCTCCACCAACTGCACCAGCCCGCCGACCACCCCATCAACATCTACCACCCTGAAGGCGAATATCTCAAGGGACTGGTTCTCTACGTGGAGTAAGACCCTCATGAAAGAAATTGTCAGGCAATTCATTGAGCGGGAAGGGCTGCTCTGTAAAGACAGCCTCCACCTTGTGGCCGTCAGCGGAGGGGCTGACAGCGTGTGCCTGCTGCTGATGCTCAAGGAACTGGGCTACAGGGTGGAGGCCGTACACTGCAACTTCAAACTGCGAGGCGAGGAAAGCGACCGCGACGAGGCTTTCGTCAAACGGCTTTGCCAACAGACGGACACAGAACTGCACCTGACACACTTCGACACCAAGGCCTACGCCGAATTGCACCAGATAAGCATAGAAATGGCCGCCCGTGACCTGCGCTACCACTACTTCGAGCAACTGAGGCAGGACATTGGGGCTGACGCCATCTGCGTGGCCCACCATCAGGATGACTCTGTGGAGACCATTCTGATGAACCTGGTGCGCGGCACTGGCTTGCGCGGCTTGCAAGGCATCCAGCCTCGGCGCGGACATATCGTCCGCCCGCTCCTGTGCCTCGGCAGGGAGCAAATAGAGGAATGGCTGAAGCAGCGCGGACAGGACTATGTGACGGACTCGACGAACCTGGTGCCCGACATCGTAAGGAACCAGTTGCGGCTGAACGTCATCCCACAACTGAAGGAGGCCTGCCCGCAAGCCAACGCCAACATTCTGACCACGGCCCGTCGCATAGGAGAGGCGTTGCGTCTTTACGATTCGGCCGTCAGTCAAAGCCTGACGCGGCTGGTCTGCAACGACAGCATCGACACGACTCTCTTGCTGCAAGAACCGTCAGCAGAGAGCCTGCTCTTCGAGTGGCTCAGCCCAAAGGGCTTTTCGCCAAAGACCATTGAGGCCATCCACGACACCCTGTGCCAAACTACCGCCGAGGGCAGCCGCCAGTGGTCATCAGGCACTCACGTGCTGGTAAGCCACAGAGGCCGACTGACGCTTGTACCTATAGAGCCAGAATCCCCCACCCTACGGTTGCCCGAAATTGGTACTTACGTCTACGCCGACCGCGCAAAATTCCGCGTCAGCATCGTCGCTGGTTCCACCATTAACAAAGACAGCCACGTGTGCTGTCTAGACGCCGACAAAATAAAATTCCCGCTGACCATCCGTCCCACACGGCAGGGCGACCGCTTTCATCCGCTGGGGATGAAAGGTTCGCAGTTGGTGAGCGACTTCCTGACCAACCGCCACACTTCGCCAATTGAGAAGCGTCGGCAGTTGGTGGTATGTAACGCCGATGACACGATAGTGTGGCTTGTAGGCCAAAGGCCCGACCACCACTATCGTGTCACCAACGTTACTGCGCAGACCCTGCGCATCGATTATTTACCGAAATAGCGCTTCAGCAGTCCTGCGAAACCTGCACCGTGGCGGGCCTCGTCCTTGGCCATCTCATGCACCGTGTCGTGGATGGCATCAAAACCAGCGGCCTTGGCGTTCTTGGCAATGCGGAACTTGTCCTCGCAAGCGCCAGCCTCAGCAGCAGCACGCTTCTCCAGATTTGTCTTTGTGTCCCAAACGCACTCGCCCAGCAGTTCGGCAAAGCGGCTGGCGTGGTCGGCCTCCTCTAAGCCGTAGCGCCTGAAGGCCTCGGCAATCTCAGGATAGCCCTCGCGGTCGGCCTGACGGGCCATAGCCAGATACATACCCACCTCGCTGCACTCGCCATTGAAATGGCTGCGCAGGTCGTTAATCATTTCTTCCGACACACCTTCGGGCTTGCCGTCGCCAATGCGGTGAACGGTGGCGTAGGTGGTCTCACCATCTTCCTTCAGTTCAGAGAACTTCGAGGCGGGAGCCTTACAGATAGGGCACTTCTCAGGAGCAGCATCGCCTTCGTAGATATATCCACAAACGGCGCAAATAAATTTTTTCTTCATAGGAAAAACAATACTAGTTTAGATTTGACAATAAAAAATTAGTTTACTTTGCAAAGATAGGCAGAAAAAACAAAACCCACAAACTTTTCCTTATATTTGTGGCATTATTTATACAATGTCTATCTCACAAAGTTACTTTACGGTCAACTTTTAGAATAAGACGAAAACAAATATGGATAATAACGTGTTATATCCCGTTTCGCTCACTAGGGAGACTGCGTGGTGAACTGAGTAGTTGCTCTCCTCCATCAGAAAAGTGTAAACCCCATAAACATTCTCAAAAATCTCGCCGGAATCGTACAGGATAAAAAGATTTGAGCACGTCAAGGCCACATACTGCTCTCATAAGCCTACGATTTTGAAATTAAACATAAAATGGCTAATGCCTCTCCAAAAATAAGAATAAATTGTGACGTAGAGCACGTAAAACGAGAGAATTGAGCGTATGTGAGCCTTGATTTCTATTTTTTTAGGGCAATTTGTGTAAGTTTTTATCTCGACTGGCTTATAATCTCGGAAATTTTATCTAAATTTGCGGCATAATTCTAAAGTAATACGGCTATGGCGGACGATAGAACAGAGAAATACATCAATCCGTACACCGACTTCGGTTTCAAGAAGCTGTTCGGCACAGAGATGAACAAGGATCTGCTCATCAGTTTCCTCAATGCACTGTTCCATGACGAGCAGGTCGTCAAGGACGTGAAGTACCTTAATAGCGAGAAACTTGGCGAGGGCTATGGTGACCGCAAGGCAATTTTTGACGTATATTGCGAGAACGAGGACGGCGAGAAGTTCATCGTGGAGATGCAGAAGGTGGAGCAGCGTTATTTTAAAGACCGAAGCGTATTCTACTCTACTTTTCCCATACGCGAGCAAGGTCAACGTGGTTCTGACTGTGACTTCAATCTTAAGAGCGTTTATACCGTCGGCATCCTAAATTTCGTGTTCCCTGACAATGAATACGACGACGAATGCTATCATCACGAAGTCAAACTGATGGACACGAATGACAAGCACGTATTTTTCGACAAGCTGACCTTCGTCTATCTCGAAATGCCGAAGTTCAATAAGACCGAAGACCAGTTGGAGGACATGTTTGACAAGTGGCTTTTCGTCCTTCGCAACCTCTCTCGCCTGTTGGAACGACCCGCAGTCTTACAGGAGCGTGTTTTCGAGAAACTATTCAAACAGGCTGAGATTGCAAAGTTCTCACCAGAAGAACGTCATGACTATGAGGAGAGCGTCAAGATTTATCGCGACTTAAAGAACTCTCTTGACACTGCAGTTTGGAATGAGGATAAAGAAATAGCACGTAAGATGAAGGCCAAAGGCTATGCTGTCGAGGATATTGCTGAAATTACTGGCCTGACGGTTGAAGAAATCGAGGCACTATAAATACAAGGATCATGACAACGGCAGACATCAGACAAATCGAAGCAGGAGCGTTAGCCTTTGGCCAAAAGACCTATGGCGATGATTTTTTCGCTTCTTGCCCGCCAGTCAGTTTGAACTCAGTTCTGACAAAAAAAGGCAAGACTACGAACGAAGGCAACACATTTGGTGGGATATGATTGGCTCTATTCAATGTGCATACGAGAGGGGAAAACGTAAGATAGCCCGTCGTATGAAGGCTGGAGACATGAGTGTTGAACAGACAGCTAAGGCCACCGGCTTGATGGCAGAAGAAATTGATTCACTATAATTTTTGTTTAACAAAAACAGTTACGCCAATGGACAGATAAAAGACTAAACGACATAAGGAAATAGCGTCCGCTTTTCAATCTTGTTTTCCGAAATCTGTAAGTATTTTGAAAATCTGTTCTTTCTTCCATTCTTTAGCCCTATGCATATCGAGAACTCGACGCATGCGCCATATCACACGCCTGTCCTCCGCCATTCTTTTGTTAAGGCTTTCAAACTCTGAACCGAGATAGACTATTTCCTTTGACTTTATCTTCATCAGCCTGTAGTCAAACGCTCCTGGTGTGCCAAAGAAGTCTGCATACACTTGGTCATACAGAAACACACGTGCCCTGTCTATCACCGTATAGGTATCTACATGCCCGTTCCACGTTCCTCCTATGATTTCCGTATCTGGAGCAACCTTCTGTAACTGTTCTATCAGTTCCTTTGCCGTCATATACTATTTTTTCTTAGGATACAAACTGCAACTGCAAAATTAAGCATTTTCTCGCAAAAAGCAAAGAATAAATACCTTATTTAATATAAATTTCTTAATTTTAATTTAATTTGTAACGATTAAGGCAGCCAATTTTGTTAAATATCTGTAAATAAAGGGCCAATCTGTCATGCTTATGCTTATTGATTCAAAAATAATTGCTACATTTGTAACGGCTAAAGGAAAAATCGTT
>JAGCZA010000051.1 GCA_017960525.1 Prevotella sp. | reverse complement strand
TCCGCAGTGAGAAACTGAAGAGTATGCATTGATATACTTCAGGTCGGTCTGTACACAGGCACTCAAGGCACCATAGACCACAGAGATAGTGGTAAGGATGAGGAAGATCCACGAGAGATCCTGGGCAGCCTCAGGCAACAGGTACATGGCCACACGGAAACAGCCGTAGCCTCCCAACTTCATCAATACACCAGCATGGAGCATCGATACGGCGGTAGGCGCAGAGGCATGACCGTCGGGAGACCATGTGTGGAATGGGAACAGGGCTCCCAGTACACCGAATCCGATGAAGATAAAGGGGAAGAACACGTTCTGGATATCACCGGGAATGCAGTGGTTGGCTGCAATCGTGGTAAGTTCAAAGGTGTATGAACCACTGTAGATGCCGTTGTAGAAATAGATACCCAACAGTCCGAGGATCAACAGGGCCGAGCCTCCCATCAGCATCAGAGTCAGTTTCATGGCAGAGTACTCCTTATGACCGGAGCCCCAGACACCAATCAACAGATACATTGGGATCAGCGCCACCTCGTAGAACATAAACATCGTGAAGAGGTCGGTAGAGATGAAGAAACCGAACACACCCGTAGAAAGCAGGGTGAACCAAAGGAAATACTCCTTGGTCAACGGCTTCAACTGCCAGGAGGCAAAGGTACCGGTGAACACGATGATGCTCGACAGGAGCAGCATCACGACGGAGATACCATCGACACCGACACTATAGGCGATATTCAGGGGCTTGAACCAGGGCACACTATAGGTGAGCAACATCTCAGCCGTATTACCTGCCGCACGCTCCTGGACAAAATAGATGGTCAACCAGATAGAGAGGGCCAGCAGACACGAAGCACCTGTCACCATCACACCACGCACCTGATTGAGATTCTTGGCAAGCCACAATCCCAACAGCATCAGGGCGGGAATTATTACGAAAACACTTAATATACTCATATCTTTAGATGCATAAAAGGATTAACGTTAAAGCAACAGAACCCGTGAGGAACCAGACGGCATACTGACGGACATCACCACTCTGCCAACTGCGGATAGACTCACCGGCCTCGTTGGCACCCCAAGCCATGAAGTTGAACGTACCATCGACAATGTGACGGTCGAACCAAGCAATAGGCGTGGAGACGCAGCGGAAGATAATCTTGTGGGTGACGAACTGCCAGATCTCGTCCTGATAGAAGCGCTTGTAAGCGGCACGATGCAGACGCGGGAACGTCTTGTACAGACGGTCGGCGATGGGCTGGCTCTCGCCTTTATAGATATAGGTGGCGAGGCAGATGCTCAGGATGGCAATAATCGTCGACGTGGCAGCAATCTGCGTGTTGAAGTGGATGGTGTAGTCCGTGCCGGCGGCAGAGACATACGAACCAAACGAGCCGCCCCAGCCGAGGAAGCCTCCTAACGTGGAGTAGATGCCCACACCCACGGTGATGACGCAGAGCACGATGAGGGGAACGGTCATCGACAGCGGAGCCTCGTGGGGCGTGTGATGCTCGTGGGCCTCCACGTTCTCAGTGCCCCAGAAGATGCCGTAGTACAGGCGGAACATGTAGAAGGCAGTCATGGCGGCGATGCCCGTCATAATCCAGCCAACCACGGGGCTATACTCCATGCAGGCGGTGATTATCTCATCCTTCGAACTGAAGCCCGAGAAGAAGGGGATACCGGCGATGGCCAGGCAGGAGATGAGGAACGTGATGTGCGTGATGGGCATGTACTTGCGCAGCCCGCCCATCAAGGCCATTTCGTTGCTGTGAACGGCGTGGATGATGCAGCCGGCACCGAGGAACAGGCAAGCCTTGAACATGGCGTGGGTGAACAGGTGGAACATACCAGCCATATAGCCTAACTGTGTGTGGTTGTCGAGCACGGCCTCGTGACCGGGCAGGCTGACACCGAGGGCCACCATCATGAAGGCAATCTGCGAGATGGTGGAGAAGGCGAGCACGCGCTTGATGTCGCTCTGGGCGCAAGCCACGGCGGCGGCATAGAAAGCGGTCACTACACCCACCCACACAACGATGCTCATGGCCTGGGGTGCGTACTCAATCCACAGGGGGAACATGCGTGCAATCTGGAACACACCGGCGACCACCATCGTGGCGGCATGGATGAGGGCCGACACAGGCGTGGGGCCTTCCATGGCGTCGGGCAGCCAGATGTGCAACGGGAACATGGCGCTCTTACCGGCACCACCAATGAACATCAGCACCAGGGCCGTCGGGATGATGCAGGCACCGGCTGTGACAGCCTTGGCCATGTTGCCCTCGATGAACGGCGTGGTGCCCTGGCCCATCACGATGTCGCCGGCAAACGAGAAGCTGAACGAATCAGTGAAATAGCCAAAGGTCAGAATACCGATGAGGAAGAACATATCGGCGAAGCGCGTCACGATGAAAGCCTTCTTAGAAGCGGCAATGGCAGGCTTCAACGGATAGTAGAAACCGATGAGCAGATAGGAACTGACACCCACAAGTTCCCAGAACATATACATCTGGAAGATGTTAGTGGCGAGCACCAGTCCCAGCATCGACATGGTGAAGAGGCTCAGGAAGGCGTAGTAGCGCTGGAAGCCCTTCTCGCCGTGCATATAGCCAAAGCTGTAGATGTGGACCATGAGCGACACCGTTGAGATGACGATGAGCATCATCACCGAGATGGGGTCGAGCAGGATGCCCATGTCGAAGTGGAGGTTGCCCAGGGGCAGCCACGTGAAGTTATAAGGCACGATGGTCTGGAAGATGCCCTCTGCGGTACGGTCGGCCGTGAAATAGGTGAAGGCCGTCCAGTACGACAGGATGGTGACCAGTGTCAGCGAGCACGTGCCGATGAGTCCGGCCACTTTGTGCTGCATCTTCATGCCTGCCAGTCCTAACACGACGAAGGACAGCAGCGGCAGAAGCAGAATCAAATAAGACAATTCGTAGATCATAGCGGTTTATCCTTTCATGTTAGTGATACTTTCCACGCTGTCGCTCTTGAAGTGGCGATAGACGTTGATGATAATTGCGATGGCCACGGCACTTTCGGCGGCGCTGACACCGATGGAGAAGAGGGTCATGAAGAAGCCCTCAAGGTGTCCGTCGGGGAAGAGCAGCCGGTTGAACGCGGCGAAATTGATGTCCACGGCGTTGAGCACCAACTCAATGCTGATGAGCATGGCAATCAGGTTGCGGCGGGTGATAAAGCCGAAGACGCCGATGAAGAACAGAAGTGCTGAGAGCACGAAATAACATTCTACAGGTACCATAGCCTAATCCTCGTTTTTACGTGAAACAACCAGACCGCCGATGATGCATGCCAGCAGGAACACTGAGATGAACTCAAACGGTAACACATACTGATACTTGTCGGCACCGACGAGAGCCTGACCGATGGTGTGCATAGACTCCTCGGTGTCGGCCACTTCGCAGGCGCGAAAGACAAACTCGTTCTTCAAGAAGACGAGGACGACCGTTGCCAGTCCGATGAGTGTGGCCAGCCCGCCCCAGAGCATCCGCGAGCACTTGACGCGCTCAATGAGTCCCTGCAGGGTGCGCTTGCTGACCAGCTGGATGGCAAACACGTAGATCATCGTCACGCCGCCAGCATAGACAGCTATCTGTGCGGCGCCCAAGTAGGTGTAGTCGAGCAGGAAGTAAAGACCTGCCACGCCAAAGAGCACGAACAACATGAATGTTGCGGCCCGCATGATGCGCTTCGTCGTCACGCACATCACGGCAGAACCGAGGATGACGACGGCAAGGATGCAAAATACTATAATATTAGCCATACTCCTTTTTTACTTCTTTTTAGTGTTAAACTTTCCGACCTGCCAGTCAGCGCCTCCGTCGAGGAGGTTGGGCAGCGAGCCACCCTGATAGACCTCCTTGTCGAGGTGCAGCACCAGGCTGTCGCGCAGGAACGTGGCGTTCTCGAAGTCGTTGGTGAACTCGATGGCGTCGAAGTTGCAGGCGTTGGTACAGAGCTGGCAGAACATGCAGTCGCCCAGGTCGTACTGATAGTCGTCGAGCACCTTCTTCTTCTTGCCCGTTTCGGGGTCTTCGGCCATGTGTGCCGTGATTTTGATGGTCCCGTTGGGGCATGCCTTCTCACAGAGCGTGCAGGCGGTGCACTTGTAGCTGCCATCGTCGTTGCGCTTGAAGACCAGGCGTCCGCGGTGGCGCTTGGCCACGTGCAGGGTGGTCTTGCGGTTCTCGGGGTACTGTTCTGTCGACTTGTTGGTCCAATAGTCCTTGGCGTATTCCTTCAAGGTGGTCTTCATACCGACAGCCAGCGTCTTGATGCCGTGCCCGAGTTCGCTGAAATATGATTTGTTATCTTCCATTTTGCTATTCCTTATTAAATATACAGTCCAAAGGCCACGATGATGGTCATCAGCACAAGGTTGATGAGCGACAGGGGCATGAGGTACTTCCACTCCAGTTTCAGAATCTGGTCGATACGCAGGCGGGGGAACGTCCACTTGATCCACATCAGCAGCCAGACGAGCAGGAAGGCCTTGCCCATGAACCAGACGATGCCGGGGATGTACTGCATGACCTGGTCAAAGCCGTCGACGCCAATCTGGATGGGCGCCCAGCCTCCGAGGAACACCGTGGCGGCGATGCCGGCGATGATGAAGAGGTTGAGGAACTCGGCCAGATAGAAGAAGCCGAAGCCCATACCGCTGTACTCCGTGTGGTGACCGGCGGTCAGTTCGCTCTCGGCCTCGGCCATGTCAAACGGGCCACGGTTGGCCTCAGCATTGCCGGCAATGAGGAACACCACGAAGGCGATGATGGCGGGTATGTGACCCTGCACGATGAGCCAGCCCCAGGGGCCACTCTGTGCCTCGACGATGCCAGAGACCTGCATTGTGCCAGTCAGGATGACGGCGGTGATGAGGCAGAGGCATAGCGACATCTCGTAGGAAATCATCTGCACGGCGGCACGCATGGCCGACACGACTGAATACTTGTTGTTGGAGGCCCATCCTGCCATAAAGATGCCCACCACGCCGATAGACGAGATGGCCGTCAGCAGGAAGATGCCCACATTGAAGTCGAGCACGTGTGCGCCCTTGTTCCAGGGGAGGAAGCAGAAGGCGCCCACCGAGCCGAAGATGACCAGCAACGGGGCCACGCCATAGAGCAGTTTGTCGGCCTTGTCGACGAAGAAAATCTCCTTGATGAGCATCTTCAGCACGTCGGCCACCACTTGCAGCAAGCCCCACGGGCCCACACGCTCGGGGCCAATGCGGCACTGGAAGTAGGCACAGACCTTGCGCTCCATGAATATCAGAATCATTGCGATGATGGAATATGCGCCAAGCACGGCAGCGCCCACGAGCACACACTCAATCAGTATCGCCCAGAAGTCTCCCAGTCCGAGTGTTTCCCGGAGGAGACTGTCTATCCATGTTGTTACTATACTAAAGTCGAACATATTTTTCTAATTTTAGCGGTCAATGTCAGGAATCACTATATCGACGGCGGCACCGGTGGTGACGAGGTCGGCAATCTTCTGTCCGCGCAGCATCGGGTCGAGGGCACCGACGAGGGTGAGGCCCATTGGGCGCATCTTCATACGGTAAGGGCTCTTGTCGCCGCGAGAGTCGAGATAGACACCAAACTCGCCGGCGGCACCCTCCACAGAGAAGAACCACTGACCTTCGGGCACCTTGATGATAGGCTTCTGCTTCACGTAGAAGTCGCCCTCGGGAATGTTGTCGATGAGTTGCTCGATGATGTTCAGGCTCTGGTACATCTCGTTGATGTGAACCAGATAGCGACCCATAGAGTCACACGTGGTCTCGGTACACTGTTCCCACTCCACCTTGTCGTACATGTCGTAGGGGTGGTTCTTGCGCACGTCGTTCTTCCAGCCGGAGGCACGTCCGGCAGGACCGGTCACGCCGTAACTAATGCAGTCTTCCAGCGACATCGGGCCGACGTTCTCCAAACGGTTGTGGGTGATGATGTTGTCGCCGAACACGTCCATATACTCCTGTATCATCGGGCGCAGATACTTGCACAGGTCCTTGCAGTTCTTCACGAAGTTCGGGTCGATGTCGTCCTGTAGGCCGCCGATGCGGTAGTAGTTCTGGATGAGGCGTCCGCCGGTGGTCTCCTCCATCACGTTGAGCACGTGCTCGCGGTCGCGCATACCATAGAGGAATGCGGTGAGGGCGCCGAGGTCCTGGGCGCAGCACGAGGTGAAGAGCAGGTGCGAGTCCAGTCGCTGCAGCTCGTCCATAATCGTGCGTATGTATTTGATGCGGTCGGTCAGCTCCACGCCGAGGCCCTCTTCGATGACGCCTACGAGCGCGTGGCGCTGCATCATGGCGCAGAGGTAGTTCAGTCGGTCGGTCAGTGCGAGCGTCTGCGGGTAGGTCATTCCCTCCCACATCTTCTCAATGCCACGGTGTATATAGCCCAGGTGGGGGTAGATGCGCCTGACGGTTTCGCCGTCGAGCACGGTCTGCAGGCGGAGCACGCCGTGGGTCGAGGGGTGCTGCGGGCCGATGTTCACCACGTAGTCGTCGTCGGTGAAGAGGCGGTTCCGCTTCGACTGCAGGATGCCGTCCTTGTCGAGGAAGTACTCCAGGCCGTAGTCAGGCTCCACGTCGTCGGCCAGCGTGTATGTGTCGTTGTATTTCCAGTCCTTGCGGAAGGGATGTCCCTTGAAGTCGGAGCGGAGGAACAGGCGGCGCATATCGGGATGGCCCAGGAACACGATGCCGTAGAAGTCGAACACCTCGCGCTCCAGCAGGTCGGCGTCTTTCCAGATGTTGATGACCGAGGGGATGTAGGCCAGCGTCTGGCCGTCGGTGTCGCCAGTACCGTTGGCGGCGAAACCATCGCCGCATACAGAACTCTTGGCCAGCATCTTCACGGCGCAACGCTCGTGGCTGTCGGTGTTCTCAAGGATATAGACGCAACCGAGGCCTTCCTCGCCGAAGTCCTCGCCAACGATGGTGACGAGGTAGTCGAAGTGCTTCTTCTCCTTTAGGTTCGCCATTTCAGAGGCAAACTTGTCGAAATCGAATGATAAGAATTCCAGTTTCATGCCTTTGCCTCCTCTTCTTTTTCTTTAATTGTGAAATCTTCGGGCACTTCATTGACCACGATAGGCTCGCGGCGATGGTCGCCCAGCTTCTCGCGGAACGTCAGTTCCTCGTTAGAGATGCCCAGTTCGCGCTCCTCGGCGGTCTGCTTGTGGTTGGCTCCGCCGAAGAACTTTTCGGCCTTCACCTTGCGCTGCAACTGCATCATGCCGTAGAGGATGGCCTCCGGACGCGGGGGACAGCCGGGGATGAACACATCGACGGGGACAATCTCCTCAATGCCCTTCACTACATGGTACGAAGACTTGAACGGTCCGCCGCTGATGGCGCAGCCGCCCACGGCAATGACATACTTCGGCTCGGCCATCTCGTCGTAGAGACGCTTCAGGGCGGGAGCCATCTTGTGCGTAATCGTACCGGCGCACATAATCAGGTCGGCCTGGCGGGGGGAGTTGCGCGTCACCTCGAAGCCGAAGCGCGAGAAGTCGTAGCGGGCGCAGCCGCAGGCCATGAACTCGATGCCGCAGCACGAGGTGGCAAACGTCAGCGACCACAGCGAGTTGGCGCGGCCCCAGTTGATGAGCGAGTCCAGATTGCCGGTCACCACGTTGACGCCACCCTCATGGAGTTCGTCAACAATCTTCTCCAACGACTCGTTGTCCTTGAACTCGTCGTAGGGGATAGCCTTGATTTTCGGTTTTCTTACTTCCATTCCAGTGCTCCTTTCCGCCAAGCGTAAGCCAGGCCAAATACTAATACTAACAAGAAGAAGCCGATGCTCAGCAGGGCTGCAGCACCGAAGTTCTTCACCTCAATGGCCCATGGGTAGAGAAACAGTGTCTCCACGTCGAACATGAGAAAGAGGATGGCAAACAGGTAATAACCCACGTTGATGGGAATCCATGAGGAGCCTCGTGTCGGAATACCGCACTCGAAGGGCTCTCCCTTCACGGCATTGTACGACCTCGGCCCTATGAGTTTCGCAACTACATAGGCACCTGCCACCAAAGTAATAGCCGTCAGAATGACGGTAATTAACATTGTGAAATCCATAAAAATATTTGTTATAACAATATTGTTTGCCTAAAAGCGGTGCAAAGGTACAAAAATAATTGCAAACAACCAATAAAATATCATAAAAATGCACGATTTCGAGAATAATTTGTAACTTTGCCGCCCAAAAGATGAATTTAACGCTGACTATAGTTGCACTCTACTTCTTGGTGCTCTTCGCCATCAGCCGATGGACGGTGCGCCGCAAGGGGGCCGTCGCGGGCGGCTCCAACGACACCTTTTTCAGGGCCGGCCGCCGCTCGCCGTGGTATATGGTGGCCTTCGGCATGGTGGGCGCCTCCATTTCGGGCATCACTTTCGTCAGCGTGCCGGGCATGGTGCTCACCTCGCAGATGACCTATCTGCAACTCTGTCTGGGCTTCATCCTGGGCTATGTGGCGGTGGCCTATGTGCTGCTGCCCGTCTATTACCGGCTGGGACTCACCAGCATCTATTCCTACCTGGGCGACCGTCTGGGCCGCCGTTCCCACCAGACGGGCACGTGGTTTTTCCTTTTGTCGAAACTGCTCGGCTCGTCGCTCAAGTTCTACGTGGTGTGCATCATCCTCCAGCAACTGGCGCTCGACGCCCTGGGCGTGCCTTTTGCGCTGACGGTGGTGGTGATGGTGGCGCTCATCTGGCTCTACACGCGGCGGGGTGGGGTAGGCACGCTGGTGTTTACTGACACGTTTCAGACCTTTTGCCTCTTCACGGCTTTGTTGCTTATTATATATAAAGTGGTGGCATTGCGCTACGGAGGTTCAATGGAACATCTCCAGTCTGCAATCCTCGACATCGCCGCCGACAGCCGAACCAGGATTCTGGAACTGACCGACTGGCAGTCGCCCCACTACTTCTGGAAACAGTTGCTCAGCGGCATATTCATCGTTGTGGTGATGACGGGACTTGACCAGGATATGATGCAGAAGAACCTGACTTGCCGCACCCTGCGTGAGGCACAGAAGAATATGTGTTCCTACGGCGTGGCCTTCCTGCCCGCCAACCTCCTGTTCCTGGCCTTGGGTGTTCTGCTGGCCCAATTCTTTGAGAGCCAGGGCATTGCCTTGCCCGCTCTCGGCGACGAACTGCTTCCCCAGTTCGTCCACGGCACAGCCAATAGCCAATGTTCAATAGTCAATGGTCAATGGTCAATGTTCAGTGTCCAGTCCCTTTTTGTCCTCGGCATTGTGGCCGCCTCGTTCAGTAGTGCCGACTCGGCGCTGACCTCGCTCACCACCAGTTATTGCGTGGACATCAGGCGGAGCGACGGCGACGAGCGCCTGCGCAAGCGCACCCATCTGGCCGTCTGCCTGCTGTTCGCCGTTACCATCCTGGTGTTCCACCACGTGAACAGCCGCTCGCTCATCGACGCCATTTACACTATCGTTTCCTACACCTACGGTCCGCTGCTGGGGCTTTTTGCCTTCGGCCTGTTCACCCCGTGGAGCGTGCGCGACCGCTGGGTGCCGCTGGTGTGCGTGGCCTCGCCAATCGTCAGCCACGCCCTCTCCGTAGCCGCCCTTTCCTTGTGGGGCTACCACTTCGGCTACGAACTGCTTTTGCTCAACGGCCTGCTCGCCTTTTTAGGCCTCTGTCTGTTCAAGAAAAGTTTGGTTCGTCCAAACTAAGACTTTGGTTCGTCCAAACTGTTAGTTTGGTTCGTCCAAACTTAGTGGACGGTTCGCCCTGTCTGAACTTTTTCCTCTTGCCACAATAATATAATAAGAGACGCATCCGTTATAATCATAAAGCAGACATCCGCGATATGACGAAAGAACTCCCGAAAATAATTGCCGGCCCTTGCGTGATTGAGTCGGCAGAACTGCTTGACACGGTGGCGCGGCGGCTGGTGGACATCAACCGGCGGCTGGGCACCGACATCATCTTCAAGGCCTCCTTCGACAAGGCCAACCGCACGTCTATCCGCTCCTTCCGGGGGCCGGGCCTGGAGAAGGGTCTACAAATGCTGGCCGACGTGAAGTCACACTACGGACTGCGCGTTCTCACCGACATCCACGAGGCATGGCAGGCGTCGCCGGTGGCTGAAGTGGCCGACGTACTGCAGATTCCTGCCTTCCTCTGCCGCCAGACCGACCTGCTTGTGGCCGCCGCCCGCACGGGGCGCACGGTGAACATCAAGAAGGCACAGTTCCTCTCAGGGCGCGATATGCGCTATCCAGTGGAGAAGGCACGCGATGCTGGCGCCGCCGACGTGTGGCTGACCGAGCGCGGCAATATGATGGGCTACGGCACGTTGGTGGTCGATTTCCGCAATATCGCCGATATGCTCGACATCGTGCCCACGGTCATCATGGACTGTACGCATAGTGTGCAACGGCCCGACAGCACGGGCGGCAAGACGGGCGGCGACCGTCGCTTCGTGCCTGCTATGGCCCTGGCAGCCAAAGCCTTCGGGGCCACCGGCTACTTCCTGGAGGTACACCCAAACCCCGATGAGGGTCTGAGCGATGCCGCCAATATGCTGGAACTGGACCGTCTGGAACCTCTGCTGGAGCAGTTGATTCACCAAAACGCTGAAATATGAAAACTCTGGAATACGGCATACAGGCCATCAAAGACGAGGCGGAAGCCCTGCTCGACCTCATCCCCAAGATGGACAGCCAGTTTGAACAGGCCGTGGAATTGATGCTCCACTGCCAGGGCAAAGTCATCGTTACGGGCGTGGGAAAGAGTGGTCACATCGGGGCGAAAATAGCGGCCACGCTGGCCTCTACGGGCACGCCCTCGTTTTTCATCAACCCGCTCGATGTGTACCACGGTGACCTGGGCGTGATAGCCCACGGCGACGTAGTGCTGGCCATCTCGAACTCAGGGCAGACCGACGAACTGCTGCGATTCATCCCGATGGTGCTCCACAACGACATTCCCATCATCGGCATGAGCGGCAACCCCAAGTCGCTGCTGGCGAAATACTCCACCTGCCACCTCAATGTGGGCGTGGAGAAAGAGGCCTGTCCCCTGAACCTCGCGCCCACCAGCTCCACCACGGCGGCACTGGCAATGGGCGATGCGCTGGCCATCGCACTTATGCAGCGCCGCGACTTCCGTCCGCAGGATTTCGCCCATCTGCACCCGGGCGGCGAATTGGGCAAACGCCTGCTCACCACCGCGCAGGACGTGATGCGCAGCGACGATATGCCGACGCTGTCGCCGCAAATGCGCCTCGGCGAGGCCATCATCCTCGTCAGCAAGGGCAAACTCGGACTGGGCATCGCCATCAGCGACGGCCGTATCGTGGGCCTCATCACTGACGGCGACATCCGCCGCGCTACAGAGCGCTGGCAGGCCGACTTCTTCAACCACACAGTCGAAGACATTATGACGCGCAAGCCCAAATGCGTTGGCCCCCACACCAAGATTACCGAAATCCAGCACATTATGCAAACCCACAAAATTCACTCCGTCCTCGTGGTGGACCAAGGCCAGCGCCTTCTCGGTGTCGTAGACCACTACTCCTGTATGATTTGATGCCAAGTCAGCTTGGTTTACACTACATACACCACTATTCCAACAGTCCGCCACCGCAACTATTGAGCAGAGACGGTTTCACCGTCTTGGTGGTACGATTGCTGATAATCATATTTTGTAAAGGCAAAGAGGGGAGAAACGTTCTGGTCAGCCTTTCCTCTTCACTCCCCTCACCGGGTCGGCCTCCAAGGGATTGTCGGGCCATGAATGTTTGGGATAGCGTCGGCGCAGCTCTTTGCGCACATCGAAATAGGTGGTCTGCCAGAAACTATGCAGGTCGCTGGTGAGCTGAACAGGCTTGAAGCCTGGCGACAGCAGTTCCATCAAGACAGGCTGCCCGTCGGCTTTCGGGGTGTCCAACAGTCCGAAACACTCCTGCAGCCGCACCCGCAACACCGGCACCTCGGCCCCGACACGATAGTCAAGCCGGATGCGGCTACCGGTGGGAACCACGATGTGCGTGGGAGCCAGTCGCTCCACCGCTTGCTGCTGTTCGTAGGTGAGCAGGCTCCAAATGACTTCGCACAGGTCTATCTTCTTCAACTCTGCCACCGTCGTGGCCTTACCAACGAAGAAAGGTGCCCACTCCGCTGCACGCTCACAAACAGCCTTCGTATCCACCACGGGTAGTGCCAACTCAGCATGACGGGCGGCGATGAACGCTATCCTTCGCTGCAAATTCTGCACCTCGTCGGAGAATGACAACATCGACGCCCCCTCCTTGACGATGGCTTCACAGACCACCCGTTGCACGCGTTCCCGCACATCACCAGCCAAGGGCTTTGCGTCCAATAGGATGGCACCGATGCGCACTTCCCTTCGGGCAACTACAAGTCCGGCCTTTCCATCCCAGAAAACCATATCCCGCTCGCGGGCGTATGCCAGTAGGTCGGCATCGAGCCGCGCCACGTTGAACATCATGCCGCTCTTCACCAATCGGCGCGTACTGTCGGCAGCCAGCATTGTGGCGATGGCCGAGTCGGCATAGACGTAGTCGAGACGGTGCACGAAAAAGGGCTGGCCGGGCGTCAGGTGGTAGGTCACGTCCATGCGCTTCCGTCCGTGGGGCGTGGCCTCCATACGCACTTTCGCCT
>JAGCZA010000050.1 GCA_017960525.1 Prevotella sp. | reverse complement strand
GTTTCTCCCTTGCGCTGTTTCTTCACTCTTATCGACGGGTATGAGCCTGACGTTGCCGGCCCGCGATTTCAGTATCACGTCCTCGCCGCTGTGGGCATAGCCAATGTACTTTGACTGGTTTGCCCTGAAGTCTCTGCCTGTCACTATCATACCTTAAATCTCCGCATGGAGTTGTATTGCTGTCATGTGGAACTTTTGAATACCGCGTGCAAAATTAGTTATTATATATGATACCACCAAACTATTTAGTGTTTTTTTACTATTTTGGGTTTGTGCAGGAGCACACTCGCTGGTTGGTGATGGTGCGGGCAGGGCGGTGGTGACTGGGAGAAAGGTATGGGGAGACTGGGAGACAGACCGTATGTCTGTGGGTGAAACGGCCGCACCTCTTCGGTTCGTAGCGGTCGGGGAAAACATTTGCGGCGGCCGGGGAAAACATTTGCAGCGGCCGCTGCAAATGTTCGCAGCGTGTGCTGCGAACCAAAATTATACGTATGAGTACATTCCGAAAAACCTACTCTGACGAAAATAACGACAAAAACAGCACGCTTCCGCTCCCCTCCCGGGAGGAGAGCGGAAGCGCATTGTTTCTTCAATTTACAGAACACACCTTTAGTGTAGGAGCAGGCACGGGGCCTGTCCCTACACTAAGGAGATGCCGATTCTCAGAGGGCATGGGAGTTGGCGAAAGTTGAATAACATTTCCTTTGAAAACCAACAAGTAAGGGTTGGCTGTCCGTTCTTGAAGATAAAACAGGAACGGGCAGGACAAGACAAGAATCACGATTCTTCTCCGAAGAACGAACCTGTTGGCATGGCAACATTCTCGGCGACACAGCAGTTGTAGCGTTCGCGGCTTCGGCGTTCGCGGGCGAACATAGCCTTGGTACCGGCTTCGTCCTGTTGGAACTCCAGGTGCTCGTCGATGGCGAAGGAGTGAGCCATGGTCTCCACGTCGAGGTTGTCGGTGCCGATGAGCGTGAAGGTCCAGTTCTGCTTCTTCAGTTTCTCAATCATCGTGCGGATCATCTTCAGCGTCCACTCCTCGCTGCTGTTCTCCTCGCCGTCGGTGATGACGGTCACCAGCACATGGTCGCCGTCCTCAATTTGGGCGCTGACCTGCGGTCGAGCCTGCTCACGCTCGGCAGAATCCAAGCAAGCTTGATTCTGCTCTCGCTCAATCGCAGCCTTGGTCTTGGAGATACCCTTGCCGATAGCATCGTAGAGAGGTGTGCCGCCACCGGGACAGTAGGCTTTCCAGTCCAAGTCCTTGGTATCTGCGGCTGGCAGGTTGTCGTAGTGCCAAGTGGTGTGGCCGCTGTCGAAGGTGAGCAGGGTGACTAACTGCTCCTGATCGGGGAACTTCTCCTGCATCTTGCGGACAGTCTGCAGGGTTTCGTTCAAGCCTACAAAGGCTTGCTTGCGGATAACTTCCATACTGCCGCTCTCGTCAACGATAATCAGGTTGTGAACTCGCTTTTTTGAATCATTTTGCTTTGTCATAATCGTAACATTTAAATGGTGAATACTTAATTTGAAGACATCTTTTATCTCTTTGAAGATGTTTTTCGGAAAAAATTAAGCACATCTGGATATTTTTTTGTAATTTTGCAGAAAATATATCGAGTTATGTACTATCAGCGACTGTCAGACGATGAGATTCTGAGCGGTTTCCGCGAAGGCAATGCCACCGTTATCCGTGAGTATTTCTACGGGTATTGTCAGGTGGGCTATAACATCTTCGACCAGCGGTATCAACTGCGCGAGAAGGAGAACCTGGACTTCGTGTCGCTGGCTCACCAATATGCGCTGTACCTTATGGAGCACGACTGGAAGCCGTTAGAGAACCACTCGCCTAACGTGAGCCTAAAGACGTGGCTCATCAACGGGTTCCGCTATGTAGTGCTCGATGCGATGAAATGGTACCGCAAGGAGTATGGCAGCATCACGTTTGAGGACTACCTGATGTCGTTTGACGTGACCAATGACCTGCGGCTGCAGTTCAACAAGATGGTAGAGGATGTGTGCGACCATGCACCATTAGACCGTCAGGAACGGCAGATTATCGATATGCTGCTGTTGCAGGGATTCAAATCGAAGGAGATAGCGGCGCAGATGGGGATGACTCCGTCGGCTATCTCGCAGAAGTACAAGAAACTGAAAGAGCAGATTATCGTGCCGTATTTCAGGAAGAACTTCGACATGGACCTGGATATGCCGGAGGTGATGGACGAAATGGCCATCCTGCACAGGGAGACCACGAGGGCAGAGGCATGTATGCCTGCACCTTCGATTGGTGCGAGTGAAAGCATGGCTTTCGAGAATATGGACTTTATCAGAGAAGAGATTATGGAACAGAAGAGAACTACACCAGAGTTTATTACGGAACTACAGCCTAACGAGATCTTTGTGTTTGGCAGCAATTTGAAGGGTATGCACGGCGGTGGTGCGGCCTATATCGCCTACCGCAAGTTTGGAGCCATCATGGGTCAGGGTGTTGGCCTGCAGGGCCAGAGCTACGGCATCCCGACGATGCAGGGTGGCGTAGAGACCATCCGGCCGTATGTGGACGAGTTCATCGCGTTCGCCAAGGAGCACCCTACCCTCACCTTCCTTGTCACCCGCATCGGCTGCGGCATAGCCGGATTCACGGATGAAGAAATAGCTCCGCTGTTCGAGAAAGCTCACGACGCGGAGAATATCGTGCTGCCCCCAGGATGGTAAGAATAAACGTTCTGACAATGGATATAAGATACATAACGGTTAGGACACTTGTCTTCTTCCTCATTTGCGGACTGCCATTGCTGACATCGTGCAGCAAGGACGATACGGATGACGAGCGGCCACCTCAGAAGGTTACACGGTGGGAGTGCATCCTGTTTGGCTCATATCCTGCTAATGAGGTGGTCAGCGGCAGTTTCAATGCCGTAGACAGTTATGCGCTGGCAGAAGGCGACGTCATTACGGATGCCTCGCTCTACAGCCAGCTGGAGCAGGCAGACTGGAAGGACGATGACACGGAAATTGGCGGCAAGCGCTATCACAGGCTGAACGGCTCAGGGGCTGTTTCCTGTTCCACGAATCGCGAACAGCACTACCGATGGACGGATAGCGAAAGCTGGCACTACTTCGAATACGCTCCCATCAAGTGGCGCATCCTGAAGCAGACGGGCGACAAAGTAGTATTGCTGGCAGACCGCATGCCCGACACCTGCCCTTTTAACGACACCTACAAAGATACCAGTTGGAGCGACTGCACCATGCGCCAATGGCTGAACATAGAGTTCTTCAACCGGGCATTCACAGAACAGGAGAGAAATGCCATCGAGGAGACGGATGTCAAGAACGCCCCCAACTATTATTTCAGTACCGATTGCGGCCCTGACACGAAAGACCGCGTGTTCGTGCTCTCGGAAAGCGAAACGTTCTCTTCGCCACTTGCCGTTGAATATGGCTTCAGCAACAGCGACAGCGGTAACGATCCTGCCCGCCGGTTCCGCTCTACGCTCTATGCCAAGTGCCGTGGGGCATGGTGGTCGCCTGTAGACGGATATCGCGGCACCTCTTTCTGGTTCATGCGTTCCGTCGGCTATACAAAGGCTAACGTCGTCTATGTAGGTGAATCGGGTGACACCTATAACCGAGGTATCGTGGTCACTTGCAACGATGCTGCCGTGCTGCCTGCCATCACCCTCGACCTGTCGAAAGCTAACTATCAGTCTGCAAAGCCCGTTTATTCTACCGATATTATCCAATAATAGGCAATGGACAGAAAGGCTAAAATATACATATACATTCTATGGCTGCTGATTTTTGGAGCAGCAATGACATCGTGCAGCAAAGAAGCCGACGGTGAGTACCAGTCGGCCGACGGTGGCAGCACAACGCCCAGTAGCGAGGAGCGGTATACGGGCGACACCTACCAAGACCTGCACAGTCCTTGGGTGAAGAATCCCAACCAGAAAACACATGTGACGCGTTGGGACTGCATCCTGTTTGGCTCGTATCCTGCCAACGAGGTGGTCAGCGGCAGTTTCAATGCTGTAGACGATTACGCGCTGGCCGATGGCGACGTGATTACAGATGCCTCGCTCTACAGCCTGCTGGAGCAGGCAGACTGGAAGGACGATGACACGGAAATTGGCGGCAAGCGCTATCACAGGCTGAACGGCTCAGGGGCTGTTTCCTGTTCCACGAATCGCGAACAGCATTATCAATGGACGGATACCGAAGCTTGGCACTATTTTGCATACGCCCCTATCAAATGGCGCATCCTGAAAATCAGCGGTACCAAGGCTGTGCTGCTGGCCGACCGTATGCCCGACACCTGCCCTTTCCACGACAAAGACGAGGATGTGAACTGGAGTGGAAGCCGTTTGCGCCAGTGGCTCAACAGCGACTTTCTCCTTCGTGCCTTTTCCGAGACAGAGCGCAATGCCATCGAAACAACCAGTGTGGAGAATGCTCCCAACGTCTCGTACGGCACCAACTGCGGACCCGATACGCAGGACCGTGTGTTCATTCTTTCCAACAAAGAAGTGTTTGCCTCCCCACTGGCTTCAGACTATGGCTTCTATGCAGGCAGTGGCATCGACGACGCTGCCCGCCGTTTCCGCTCCACGCTGTATGCAAAGTGCCGAGGAGCCTGGTGGTCGTCGGTCACGGGCTATCGTGGCAACTCCTTCTGGTTTATGCGTACTAACGGCTATACGCCCAGTAACATCACTTATATCTGCGACTTCGGCTATCTGTATAATCAAGGTACGGCAGTCACTTGTGATGATGCCGCCGTATTGCCTGCCCTCACTATCGACCTGACGATGGCCTCGTGGACTGTAGCCACACCAGTCATATCAACAGACATCGTACAATGAGCGTCATTGGGAATAAAAGGGCGCAGGAAAATATTTTGGGGTTAAACAATAAAGTTACATACTAAAGTTTCCCACCCTTTGCGAGTGTTCTAAATGTTTGATATTCAATTTGTCCCATATCATGCCGCCTCATCAAGTTTTTTCAACGCTTCAGCCATGACGATGTACTTTCCCAGCATTTTCTCGTCACGTACAATACTTGCGGAAAGTTCCTCATATGTCACGCCCAGCACGTCAGCTAATACCTCCAACAAGTGTTTGATGATAGCCAGTAGCCGTTGCCAGAGTGTGAGTGCCATGAGATCAGCCCGCTGCTGCTCAAACAATGCC
>JAGCZA010000003.1 GCA_017960525.1 Prevotella sp. | reverse complement strand
GTTTCCGGCCAGGCACTTCTGCCCGCCCCAGATTTTAACGCCAAGTCGCTGGGCTGCACTCTCGCGGCCGTTCTTTGAACTACCTACACCTTTTTTATGTGCCATAATTCACGTCCTCCTTGCTTAAGCGATTACTTGTTTGACTTCTACTTGGGTGAACTGCTCCCTGTGACCGTTGCGCTTGCGAGAGTCCTTGCGACGCTTCATCTTGAAGACAATCACTTTGTCGCCCTTCACGAGCGGGTTCACCACTTCTACTACTACCTTTGCGCCCTCTACGGTGGGTGCGCCTACCGTGACTGTGCCGTCTGCATCTACGAGCAGCACCTTGTCAAATTCAACAGTCTTGCCTGCCTCCACATCTTTAATATGGTGGACAAAGAGCTTTTTGCCGGCCTCGGCCTTGAACTGCTGACCCTGGATTTCTACAATTGCGTACATTGCTTTTTGTTGATTGTATTGTTTTTAGGGTTTTTTCCGCCAGGCGGTGCACGTCCGTACACACTTCACCCTGCCTGGGCGGACTCTCATTTAGGGCTGCAAAGGTACTCATTTTTCTCCACATACAATGGCACCCCGTCTTTCCCGCCCCCAAACTTTATGTAAATTTAACACTCTGACCAGAGGCATCAGTAAATTCGAAACATTTTCAGAAAAAACTCCACCATATTCTTTGTCGTTTCCAATCTTTTTCGTAATTTTGCACCGTACAACCCATCGTTCCGGGGTGGATGCGATGATTACAAAGAGACACAACAATTAACAACAACCATAATAATTCACTAAAAACCAAAAGCAAATGAAAAAAACTATTCTCACCTTGGTTGCCATCGTCGCAACCGCAACCGGGCTGAATGCCCAAGGACTGACGGCCACCCTGCAACAGGGCAGCACCATGACACCGTACTATGGCGAGAACGCCTTCGTCCATGCCTACAAGGACGCACAGGCAGGAGCTGTTATCACGCTGTCGGCCGGTGAATTCAACACCGTGGACAGCATCACCAAGCAGGTGACCATCATCGGCAATGGGTGCTCCAACCATGACGGGACGAACAGAACTTATATAAGAGACAGGTATATCAACCATGGCGGCTCTTCCCAATGGACATCGCTGATTATCAATGCCAACAATGTCAAGATTGAAGGGGTGTATGCCCCCTATGTCTATCTGCGCGGTGTTTCAAACACCCGTTTAAGCCATTGCTATATTTCCTACCTATATGCCACCAACCCGCATACGGGCACGGTGATTGACCAATGCTATGTCAGTTATGACTACTCGCTCACCAAGAGCGTAAACAGCACCTACAAGAACTCATATATTTTTGCATTTTATAATGGCAACACCTCAGCCAATATGGCCTATTTCAGCAATTGCCTAATTATTTCATGGTATTATTATAGAAAGTGTGATGCCAGCACTACCTATTCATACTATAGACCATACGGAATTTACAAGAATTGCATCCTGGGACAGTGGTACTATGATTATAGCCAATCAGGAACTGTCTGGTTTAATAACTTTTATACACAGTTGCAAAGCGTGAACACGCCAAGCGAATACTACAACAACGTATTCTTCATCTATCCCTACAAGCCCGTGAAGAGTGGTTCATACTGGACTACGGAGTTCAGCGACGAGGTGGCCTCAAAGGAAATGACTGGCTTGTGGAGCGAGTCGCAGACCGTCAAAGGCAATAAGACCTCCACATGGAATGTGCTGATGAACACAAGTTACAATGGCTGGTGGAACCGCCAGAAGACTGACATCCCCTTTACGGGCGACGACGGCACAGTAGTGGGCCTCTACGGCGGCCTGGGCTTTAGCATCAATCCCAGCATCCCGCGTATTATCGAAAGCCAGATAGACTCGAACACCGACGCCAACGGACGGCTGAATGTGAAAATAAAAGTGGAGGTGAACCAATAAGAACGCCGACTATGCGAAAAACTATTTTTCTCACACTCCTGGCCTGCGGTCTGATTGCGCCACGCGCATCGGCAGTGCGCCTGCTGCTGGGTGGCGAATACTGGATAGACGGCAACTACAATGCCCCTTCTACCGTGGCCATCGGCAAAGGCGGGGTGATGCAGTTCTCGCTCGACGCCACCACACTCAGCGAGGGCCTGCACACGCTGTACTACCGTGCCTTCGACAGCGCAGGCTTCTACAGCCCCGTACAGTCGTGGCTGTTCTACCGTGGGCAGTTGGCCAACCAACGGGCCACCGCCGTGACCACTTACGAATACTGGACCGACCAGAACGCCCACCAGACGGGCACAGTAGTGGGCAACGAGGTGCAGTTCACACTCGACGCCTCAACGCTCTCAGAAGGTCTGCATACGCTGCACTACCGGCTGATGGACAACCAAGGGCACTACAGCCCCATACAGTCGTGGCTGTTCTACCGCGCCGCTGCTGCCTATACCGGCGGCAAACGGACGCTGGAATACTGGATAGACAACGGAGAACTGAAGAAAGAGGCCATACCCGATGACGGCAGCCTGAAACTGGCCATCGACGGCTCTGCACTCGCCGAGGGCCTCCACACACTCTGCTACCGCATCCGCGAAGAGGGCGGCCACCTGAGCCCGCAGCAGCAGTGGATGTTCTACCGCCGCGCACCCCAACAAGCCACACGCATCAGTTGGGTACGCTACTGGTGGAACAACCACGAGGACAAGGCCGTCCAGGCCGAGGTGGAAGCCGACGAAGACGGCAACTGCCTCTTTGCACAGCAACTCACCGTGCCCGAATATGCCAGGAACGACGGCTGGAGCGACGAGCGTCTGGCCCGACTGTTCATTATCTTCGGCGATGACCTGGGCCACACCTCCGCCCTGCAGTGGGCCGACGTGCGCTACCCGGAGATTCAGGTGCTCCTGGGCGATGCCAACGGCGATGGCCGCGTAGACATAGCCGACGTGATGACGCTGCTCAACCGAATGGCTGGTCGCAACACCGGCAACTTCGTGGAGCAACAGGCCGACCTGAACCGCGACGGGCGCATCACCATGACCGATGTTGTCACCCTCATCACCCTCATCAATCTGCAAATAGAAGAGTAAACCTATCCCAAGGGACAGTTTGCGCAAACTTGAATTTCACCATAGGAACAGACGCCAAGTCAGTTTCTATGGTGAAATTTGTATGAGACCTCAGCGAAAATGCAAAGGGAAAACAGACAGAAATTGTGTTATCTGGCACAAACAAAATCTTAATGTAGATTAAAAATGTTATACTTTATTAATTAATCGAATAAAACGGCGGTTTTTTACATTATACATTAGGCGATATAAAATTAAATGTGTACCTTTGCAGCCCAAAATGCACCCTTTTCAGAGAGGGAGCGTTGTAAGATATTGAAATATATACAAATAAACAAATATAATAAACAAAAAACAAAAAATTAAATTATGCCTACAATTTCACAATTGGTTCGCAAGGGCAGAAAGGTGATCGTAGACAAGTCAAAGTCACCCGCGCTGGACAACTGTCCACAGCGCCGTGGTGTCTGTGTCCGTGTTTATACGACCACGCCCAAGAAGCCAAACTCGGCAATGCGTAAAGTTGCCCGTGTTCGCTTGACCAACCAAAAGGAGGTCAACAGTTACATTCCCGGAGAGGGTCACAACCTGCAGGAGCACAGCATCGTGCTGGTGCGCGGCGGTCGTGTGAAGGACCTTCCCGGTGTGCGCTACCACATCGTCCGCGGTACGCTCGATACCGCTGGTGTGGCCAACCGCCTGCAGCGCCGCTCCAAGTACGGAGCCAAGCGTCCGAAGGCTGCAAAGAAAAAGTAAGATGAGGGAGTGAGTTTTTGAGTTTTTAGGTTCTATGGGTGCTCGGTGATGAGCAGGCTCAGAACCGAGAGGAGGAAAAACTTGAAAATGAAAGAAAAGACAAAAATCTCTATTGCTCAAACAACTCAGAAACTCAGAAACTTACTAAACTCAGAAAACTTAGAAAGAAAAAACGTTTTGCTGGAAGGAAATCTTAAATGAAGGTTGAGTAAACGTCCGAGAGTGGATGTTGAAGACACAGACAAAGAACAGCCCCAAGCAGACAAAAACAGTAAAAACAAAAATGAGAAAAGCAAAGCCAAAGAAGCGCGTGATCCTTCCCGATCCCGTGTTCAACGACAAGAAAGTGTCGAAGTTCGTTAACCACCTGATGTTCGACGGTAAGAAGTCGAAGTCGTACGAAATCTTCTACAACTCGCTGGAGTTGGTGAAGAACAAGATGAAGGACGCTGAGAAGTCTCCGCTGGAGATTTGGAAGCAGGCACTGGACAACATCACCCCGCAGGTGGAGGTGAAGAGCCGCCGTATCGGTGGTGCCACATTCCAGGTGCCCACAGAAATCCGCCCCGACCGCAAGGAGAGCGTGTCAATGAAGAACATGATTTCGTTTGCCCGCAAGCGCAGTGGCAAGTCGATGGCTGAGAAGCTCTCGGCAGAGATTATGGATGCCTTCAACAACCAGGGTGGTGCCTTCAAGCGTAAGGAGGATATGCACCGCATGGCTGAGGCCAACCGCGCCTTCGCCCACTTCCGCTTCTAATATTTTTCAAAGGGAGAGAAAGGGAGTGATAAGGAGTGAAAGAGGAGTGAAAGGGACAATACATCCCTGACAACTAAAAGTAATGTCCCTTTCACTCCCCTTTCACTCCCCTTTCAATTCCTTTCACTCCAAAAAACATTTAAGGTAAAAAGACTATGGCAAAACAAGATTTGCATTTGACGCGCAACATCGGCATTATGGCCCATATCGATGCCGGTAAGACAACGACCTCGGAGCGCATCCTGTTCTACACGGGCAAAACGCATAAGATTGGTGAAGTGCACGACGGTGCAGCCACCATGGACTGGATGGCGCAAGAGCAAGAGCGCGGTATCACCATTACTTCGGCAGCAACTACCTGCTACTGGGAGTGGAACAAGAACAAGTACAAAATCAATCTGATTGACACTCCGGGACACGTCGACTTCACCGCTGAGGTGGAGCGCTCATTGCGTGTGCTCGACGGTGCCGTGGCTACCTACTCCGCCGCAGATGGCGTGCAGCCACAGAGTGAGACGGTCTGGCGTCAGGCCGACAAATACAACGTGCCCCGCATTGGCTACGTGAACAAGATGGACCGCTCGGGCGCCGACTTCTTTGAGACGGTGCAGCAGATGCGCGACATCCTCGGAGCCAACCCCGTGGTCATCCAGGTGCCCATCGGTGCCGAGGAGAACTTCAAGGGCGTGGTCGACCTCATCAAGATGAAGGCCATCCTGTGGCACGACGAGACAATGGGTGCCGAATACGACATCGAGGCCATCCCCGCCGACCTTCAGGACGAGTGTGACGAGTGGCGCAACAAACTGCTCGAGGCAGCCGCCGACTACGACGAGGCGCTGATGGAGAAGTATTTCGACAACCCCGGCTCCATTACCGAAGAAGAAATCATCGCCGCCATCCGCAAGGGCACTTGCGACATGAAGTGCACCCCGATGGTGTGCGGCTCCAGTTATAAGAACAAGGGTGTGCAGCCCCTGCTCGACTACGTGTGCGCCTTCCTCCCCGCCCCCGTCGACGTGGAGGTCATCAAGGGCACCAACCCCAACACCGAAGAAGAGGAAGACCGCCTGCCCAGCGAAGATGAGCCTACGGCAGCCCTGGCCTTCAAGATTGCCACCGACCCGTATATGGGCCGCCTGGTGTTCTTCCGCGTCTACTCAGGCAGCGTGAAGGCTGGCAGTTACGTCTTCAATCCCCGCTCGGGCAAGAAGGAGCGCATCAGCCGCCTCTTCCAGATGAACTCCAACAAGGAGATTCCTATGGACAGCATTGACGCTGGTGACATCGGCGCAGGCGTGGGCTTCAAGGATATCCGCACCGGCGACACCCTCTGTGACGAGGAGAAGCCCATCGTGCTCGAGAGCATGACCTTCCCCGACACCGTGATTTCGATTGCCGTGGAGCCGAAGAGCCAGGCCGACATCGCCAAGTTGGACAACGGTCTGGCCAAACTGGCCGAGGAAGACCCGACCTTCACCGTACGCACCGACGAGCAGAGCGGACAGACCATCATCAGCGGTATGGGCGAGCTGCACCTCGACATCATCATCGACCGCCTGAAGCGCGAGTTCAAGGTGGAGTGCAACCAGGGCAAGCCCCAGGTGAACTATAAGGAAGCCATCACCAAGATGGTCGAGATTGACGAGACCTACAAGAAACAGTCGGGCGGTCGCGGTAAGTACGCCAAGATGCTCGTGCAGGTGGGTCCTGTCGACGACGACTGGAACATCAAGGAGAACGGCGGTCTGCAGTTCGTCAACGAGGTGAAGGGTGGTAACATCCCCAAGGAGTTCATCCCCAGCATCCAGAAGGGCTTCGAGGCAGCCATGAAGAACGGTATCCTCGGCGGCTACCCGCTCGACTCACTGAAGGTGACCGTCGTCGATGGTGGATTCCACCCCGTGGACTCCGACCAGTTGTCGTTCGAGATTGCCGCCCAGATGGCCTACAAGGAGGCTTGCGCCAAAGCAAAGCCCGTACTGATGGAACCCATTATGAAACTCGAAGTGGTGACACCCGAGGAGAACATGGGCGACGTCATCGGCGACCTGAACAAGCGTCGCGGACAGGTGGAAGGCATGGACGAGGCCCGCAGCGGTGCCCGCGTCGTCAAGGCCAAGGTGCCCCTGTCAGAGATGTTCGGCTACGTTACCGCCCTGCGTACCATCACCAGCGGCCGTGCCACCAGTTCAATGGAGTACAGCCACCACGCACCTCTTGCCAGTTCGATTGCCAAGGAGGTGCTCACCGAGGCCGGTGGCCGCGCAGACCTGGTGTAATTGAGTCGCATAGATTTTACAATCTAATAAGCAATAATCCCCGAATCGTTTGGCGGTTCGGGGATTATTTTGTAATTTTGTACCCCAAAACGGAAATAATCAAAAAAAATATTTAAGTCCCAATTTTAACTTTGTAAAAGATGACTAAAGAGTTCCTTTCAAAAGGCAGACAGCGCTACCTGATGCTTGTCTCGTTCCTACTATTGGCCGTGGCCACATTTGCCGTACCAGCAAAGCCAGGCCTGACTCGTCTTTTAACCCTCACCGACGGCTCGACCGTAAACGCCACCCTCGTGGGCGACGAGTATCTGCACTACTGGCTTGGTGCCGACGGCAATGCCTACCAGGCTGTCGGCGAAGATACCTACCAGAGTTTCGACCCGCAGGCTAACCAGGAGGCTGCCGACGAGCGACGCTCCAGCGCCAACCATCAACGTGCACGCCGACTGGCACCGCGTAAGGTGGGAAACGTGGGAAGCATCACTGGCCAGAAGAAGGGACTCATCATCCTCGTCAATTTCAGCGATGTCTCGTTCAAGACTGCCAACAACAAAGCCCTATATAAGCGTATCGCCAACGAAGAGAACTTTACATATACCATCAACAGCAGTTACAGCTTCAAAGGCTCGATGCGTGACTATTTCTACGTCCAAAGCGATGGAAAGTTTGAACTGACCTTCGACGTTGTAGGGCCTGTGACGGTGAGCAAAACACAGGCATATTACGGTGCCAACGACAGTAAAGGAAACGACGAGCACCCGGCAGAGATGGTGATTGAAGCACTCAATCTCGCTAACTCTGAAGTAAATTATGCTAACTACGACTGGGACGGTGACGGCTACGTAGAGCAGGTCTATGTGGTCTATGCCGGCAAGGGCGAGGCTGATGGCGGTGCTGCCAACACCATCTGGCCGCACGAGTGGACATTGTCATCGGCTAATTATTATGGTGACGGTACTGGCAGACAGCAACTTGACGGTAAATATATCGACACCTACGCCTGTGGCGGTGAGTTGAATGGCAGTAGCGGCAACATTGCTGGCATCGGCACAATGTGCCATGAGTTCAGCCACTGTCTCGGTTATCCCGATTTCTACGACACCAAAAACGGTGGTGGACAAGGTATGGGGTACTGGGATTTGATGGACAGTGGCTCATACAACGATGATGGCTACCAGCCGGCCGGCTACACCAGTTACGAGCGCATGGTGGCAGGGTGGAAGACACCTGAGGAACTCGTCTATACGCAGAACATCAGCAACATGACTGCCCTGCAAGATGAGGGCAGCAAGTCCTATATCATCTATAACAAAGGCCACCGCGACGAATACTATCTGTTAGAGAACCGACAAATGAAGAAATGGGACACCAGTCTGCCTGGTGCAGGTCTTCTCATACTCCATGTAGACTACAATTCGTCGGCTTGGTCGAACAATACGGTTAACAACACTCTCAGTAACCAGCGTATGACGTGGATTCCCGCCGACAACCAATACCAATACACAACCTACCAAGGTACAAAGTACTATACCTTTGAAGGAATGGCAAACGACCCGTTCCCATACGGCTCGGTCAACGCTTTCGGCAAAAACACCACGCCAGCGGCAACGCTCTACAACAAGAACAGTGACGACAGCTATTATCTTGACTCATCGATTGAAAATATCACGCAGAACAGCGACGGCACCATCTCGTTCTATTTCCGTGGCATCAGCAACGTGGCGCTGCCAGTCATCTCGCCAGATGCAGGCCGTTTTGCCAAAGACCAGACTGTCACGGTGACCATTACCGCAGAGACAGGTGCAGCCATCTACTACACCACCAACGGCGACACACCTACTGCGGCAAGCACCCTCTATACTGCCCCCTTCACGCTTAACGCCACCACTACTGTTAAAGCAATCGCGGTGAAAGATGATGAAGAGAGTGGCATCGCTACTGCAACATATACCTTCATAGACCCGCTCATCTTGGCTGACGAAAGTCTGTCGTTCACCGCCCAAGTCGGTTCATCGGAGACAAAGCAGCTCACCGTGCTCACCGAAGGACTGACGCAGGATGTAACCCTCGCGCTCACTGATGCCAACGGTGTGTTCTCGCTCAGCCCGGCCACCATTTCAAAGAGCCAGGAAGAGGCAACGGTCAATGTCACCTTCTCGCCTACGGCAGCAGGGAACTATTCGGGAACTATCACCCTGACAAGCGAGGGGGCAGCCCCCGTAACGGTGTCGCTGACAGGAACGGCGCCCGTCACCGTACCTGAACTAACCGTTAGCAACGTTACTGCCACCGACGCACTCGCCACTTGGACTGCCTGCGACGGCGTATCGTCATACACCCTCCAGCTCGCCTCAGACGACCAGTTCACCACCGGCGGTTCCAGCTCCCCCTCTGCCACCCAGATCCTCTCTGAGGACTTCTCGGGCTTCACTAGCACCAGCACCGCTGACATCAGCAATTCCCTGAACAACTACACCGCCACCACCGGCTGGAACGGATCTAAGGTCTACCCTGAAAACGAGATGGCCAAGATTGGTGCCAGCAGCGGCCAGGGATGGATTATGACCCCCGCCCTCAACGCCTCCGGCACACTCACCGTCGTCTGGTCCGCCTACCGCTACGGCACCTCCGACAAGAGCACCATCCTCCTCGGCATCAGTGAAAACGGCACTGACTTCTACGAAGAAACCATCACCATCGGGGACGAGATAGACACCTTCACCAATACGTTCACTGTCTCCAGTTCCACCGTCTACGTCCGCTGGATGGCCTCTGCCTCCTCCAAGGCCCGCTTCTACCTTGACGACATCACCATCAGCACTGGAGGCTCTGGCGGTGGCTTCGGAAGCGGTTCCCTCATCGCCGAGTATACCGTCACTGATGGCACGAGCTACACCTTCACCGGCCTGACGCCCTACACCATCTACTACGCCCGTGTCAAAGGCAACGCCGACTGGTCGAACATTGAAGAGTTCCTGACGGAAGAAGCCCCTGTCACCAATACCGCACCCACTTGGAGTTCCACCTTCCCGGCGACCGCCAGCATCAACGTCGGCCAGACCTACACGCTTGCCAACGTGTCCTCCTACGTGTCCGGCTCTCCCGCCCCCACCATCACCCTGAACGCCCCCGCCGGCCTCGAGGCCGAACTTGAAGACGACACCTTTACCTTCATCCCCGAATCTTCCGGCGACTACACTTTCACCTTCACCGCCACCAACGGCATCAGTCCCGATGCCACCGCCACCTTGACCTTGAACGTCAGTTCGGCTCAAACGAGTTCCTACAATGAGTTTGCCCTTGTAACTTCAGCAACCGACTTTGTGGAAGGTGACTACATCATTGTTTATGATGGTGGTGCCATGAATACAACAGTATCAAGTAATCGCTTGCTATGTACAGAAGTAACACCGACAAACAACGTCATCACGACCGATAACGCTGCCATCATCTGGCACATCGCTCCAAGCGGAGATTACTATACCATTTATAATGCTCGTGAAAACAAATATGCAGCAGCGACAGGTAGCAATAATCAAGCACAGCTTTCCAGCAGTACTGATGACAAGTCGCTGTGGAGCGTGACGACAGGTACGACAGGTTCGACCTTTGAATTCATAAATAAGAGTAACTCCAGATACCTGCGCCGCAACGGCACATACGGCTTTGCTTGTTACGCTTCTGGAACGGGAGGTGCATTGAGTCTCTACAAGCGGACCAGCGGCAGCATCGACCCTGCCATCGCATACTACCAGAACGCTGACGGCAAGAAGGGCTCTGAGCTAAAGACGGCGATGAGCAGCATCATCCTGCCCCATACTCAAAAGACATACGACTACCTGTGGACGGCGTTCCAGACTACTGATGTGCGTAACGATGGCAAGATATGGGATATGTACTCCAACGCCACGAATTACGAGCCTGCCAACAAAGGCGAGACCTACACCAAGGAGGGCGACTGCTACAACCGCGAGCACTCCTTCCCGAAGAGCTGGTTCGGTGGCGAGGTGACGCCCATGTTCACCGACCTGCATCATATCTATCCCACCGACGGCTACATCAATGGCCGACGCTCCAACTATCCTTTCGGAGAGACCAATGGCGGAACGTATCAGTCGGCCAACAACTTCAGCAAACTCGGTACCTGCACCTATCCCGGCTATACTGGCATAGTATTCGAGCCTGCCGATGAGTACAAGGGTGACTTTGCGCGCACCTATTTCTATATGGTCACTTGTTACGAAAATGAACTGTCCACTTGGCGCACCAACTACAGCTCTACCGAAGTACAATATGTCCTTGACGGCAACACCTATCCCGGCCTCACTGAATGGCAGCTGAATATGCTGATGAAGTGGGCAAAGAACGACCCCGTCAGCGAGAAGGAGACTGCCCGCAACAACGCCGTCTATGCCATTCAGAACAACCGTAACCCCTTCATCGACTATCCAGGCCTTGAGGAGTATGTCTGGGGTAGCTTAACCGCCAAGGCCTTCAGCTATGACAACTATGAGCAGCCTACCTATAAGCAGGATGTAGCAATGAGCTTCAGCCCTGTTGAGGCCACTGCTATCGTTGGCGAGGACTTCACTGAACCCACACTGACCACCAATCCTGCAGGACTGACCGTCACATACAGCAGCAGCGTGCCTTCCGTCGCAACAGTAAACAGCAGCACTGGCGAGGTGACACTTGTGGCAGCAGGCACAACCACCATCACCGCCTCCTTCGCTGGAAATGACAGCTATAATGAAGGTTCGGCATCGTACACCCTGACGGTTAGTAATCCTGCCTTGGCTTTTGGAGAGACATTGCTTTACGAAGGTTTGAGTAAATATTCAGGCAGCGATGCTAGTCAAGCAATGGAAACGACTTACCAATACCTTGATTATAAAGGTTGGTCATCGATTACAAGTGTTTTTGCTGGAGGCAAAAGCAATGCACAGCGTAACGGTGGTTGTCTGAAATTCGGTTCAGGCAGTGCAGCAGGTTCTATGACCACAAGCAGCATCACGCTTACCAATGGTGGCACCCTGACGTTCTATCTGAAGAAATATAGCAGCGACGAAGGCAAACTGAAAGTTACGGTAGAGGGTTATACTGAGGAAGAATTCACCCCCACCAGCGACTGGACACTCTGCACCGTCGATCTGTCGGAAGTCTCGGGTAATGTTACCATCACGCTGGCGACCACTAAGAACAGGGCATACGTTGATGAAATCAAGCTGACCAGTAACGGCACGCTTAACCTTGCCAACGACGGTGGGAATGCCACAAACATTGCCGCTGCTGCCGCTAATGGTGGCAAGTTCAACGTGAAACTGAAAGACCGCACGCTCTACGAGGACGGCAACTGGAACACGCTGTGCCTGCCGTTCGATTGCGACCTACTTTCGATAATGGATTTCGGCTTGACGGTGATGGCCTTCGACGCAGACAACAGCACATTCGACAACGGCACGCTGACGCTGAACTTTACCACGGTATACGACGGTATTGACAACAACGGCACCCTTGTGGCCGGCACACCTTATATTGTTAAGTGGCCTGGGTACGAAGGGCATACGGCCATTATTGAACCCGTGTTCTACGGCGTGACCATCAATGCTATAGCCAACAACACGGTCTGTGACCTGGGCGATGGGAAGAGCATCGCTTTCTGTGGCACCTATGAACAGCTGACTTACGACGCTGCCGACCAGAGCGTCCTCTTCCTTGGTAATGAGAATACGCTCTACTATCCTGAGAGTGGCGCCGCCATCGGCGCACAGCGAGCCTACTTCAAGCTCGAAGGCTTGGAGGCGAAGGCTTCAGCACCTGGAAATGGCGGCAGCCCCGTCCGTCAGTTTATACTGAACTTCAACACCAACGACGTGGAAGGCATCATTGAAATTGCCAACAGCCACGAATCCAACCAGATTGTTACCGACTGGTACGATTTGAGCGGCCGCAAGATTGACAATGCAGGAACGGCAGTCAGCCTCCCCAAAGGCATCTACATCCACAATGGCCGAAAGATAGTGGTTAAGTAACTCACCGTCCTGCCATCAAGACAAAAATAATCATAATCCACATAGAAAGGAAACAGAACTATGAATAAGAAGCATTATCAGCACCCCACGCTGCACATTGTGAACATCCACATTGAGAACCTTCTGCAAAGTGGCAGCCCCGCCAAAAGCGTCGCCGGCAATGCCGGTTTCAACTCCTCCATCTCCGGCGGGAATAGTGAAGCCCGCTCCCGAGGCTTCGACGACGACTGGGATGAAGAGTAACAGGGCACTCTAAAAGGGCACTACAGCACCACCAAGCGAAAAAATCGGGGAAAAGTTTGGTGGTTACAGAAAAAGTATGTACCTTTGCACCCCCAAAATGACTGTGCGCTGAGCAAATGACTCTTTAGCGACAGCCAGTAACAACAAACATTAAACAATAAACATTTAAACAATGAGTCAAAAAATTCGTATTAAGCTGAAGAGTTACGACCACAAATTGGTTGACAAGTCAGCAGAGAAAATCGTGAAGGCCGTGAAGGCCACGGGTGCCATCATCAGCGGTCCTATCCCCCTGCCCACCCACAAGCGTATCTACACCGTGAACCGCTCTACCTTCGTCAACAAGAAGAGCCGCGAGCAGTTCCAGTTGAGCGACTACAAGCGCCTCATCGACATCTACTCGTCGACCGCCAAGACCGTTGACGCCCTGATGAAGCTCGAACTTCCCAGTGGTGTTGAGGTGGAGATTAAGGTATAGTTTCTCTCAATACAATCGAAGAAAAAAGCCTGCAAGAAACACTCAGTTTCGTGCAGGCTCTTTTTTTATTTCTTCTTCTCTGGTTCCACTGGCAAAGGAAGGAGTTTTTCCAATGCGCCACTGACAGGCGAGAGCCAGAGGTGGGTGGTGAAACGCCTGTTGAAAAGATTGCCACCGAGCAATTCCACGTTGCCAAACTGTGCGCAAGGATGCTCCGTAGATTGAATCGGTTGCACGCCCTGGAAGATGGTGGCCCTCATACGGCCCGGAATGATGTAATAGATGCCTTGCTCGGTGGTTTTGCTCTTTTTGAGTTTAGCCTTTGCCAAAGCCAGTTCGTCGGTAGGTGGCAGGCTGGTCAGGTCATCAATGTTAATGTAGAAAGGAGCACCTGAAAGATCGTCGGCATCCACCATCCCCAACTGGTTCGACAGGCGGAATAACACATGGTGGTTCACGGGGCCATCGGGAATATAGGTGATGATGTGCTCCGTGGTGTCGCGTGTGGTGACGCCCTGGAACATCGACGTCAAGGCACGGTCCTGTTTCTCCAACTGGTTGAGCATCAGGCGCAGTTGCTCGCCGTCCTTGGGCATAAAGTCGGCCTGTCCCTTGACAAGCAGACTACGGTTCTCGCGTATGTCGTATATCTCCTGCGCGGTCAGTTCAGCCATCTTCGCCGTGCTTCCCGCCGCAAGTATCTCCTCACTCATAAACAGGCGCGGATTCACGGGTTCCTCCTTGGCTGCGGGCTGGAAGGGGGCGGGCAACGTCGGGCGGTTGGCCTCGGCATTGACGGCAAGCAGGCAGCCGTCGTCCGAAAGCACCACGTTGGCCGCTACTGTGGCGGGGTTGTACTTCACGGTGTAGCACTTTGTCGGGTCGGCAACGCCAATGGCCATTTGGCTGACACTGATGACGCGATGGCTGACCGTAGGCTCCAGGCCGACATTGGTGAGCCGCAAATAGCGCTGGGCATAACTTGCCAGGTCGCCTGGTGTATAGGTGGTTTTCTCTACCAGCACACTGATGCGCAAGGCTGTCTTGGGCAGGAAATAAACGGCGCCCTCGCCAGTAAGTCCTGGCTTGTATGGCGAAATGGATGTCTGGCCAAAAGCCACGCTTGCGGTCAAGAGGCAAACGGCAATGGTGATTCCTCTAAACAATGTCTTCATTTATCTCAAATTTTCTATTTGTGACTGGTCTTCCCACTAGCTATTCTGTAACTGCATAAACGCCTTTGGCAGGAAGTCCACAATGTCGCTGGCTATCAGACTCTCCTCTCCCAACTGCCGGGCTGCCAAATCGCCTGCCAACCCGTGCAGATAGACGCCAATCAGACAAGCCTCACGTTGTTTGTAGCCACGTGCCAGCAGGCCAGTAATAATGCCCGTGAGCACATCGCCACTGCCTGCTGTGGCCATACCGGCATTGCCCGTCGTGTTGAAGGCCACATGACCGTCGGGCATACAGATGGCGGTGCGGTGGCCTTTCAGCACCACGTAGCCCTGCAGCCGCTCAGCCAACTGGCGAGCCTTGGTGAGCCTTTCGTAACTGTCCACGCACTGACCCTCCAGACGGTCGAGTTCCTTGGGGTGAGGCGTGAGGATGATGCCCTTGGGCAATTGCTGCAGCCAGGCATGACGTGCCGCCATAATATTGATGGCATCAGCATCGGCCACTACAGGGCATTGCGCCCGCCTCAACTGCGCAATCATGGCTATGCAGGTCTGCTCCGTGGTTCCCAGTCCTGGACCGATACCCATAGCCTGATAGTCCTCAGTGGAAATGGTCTCCGAGAAGATGGTCTCCTCGCGGTCAAGATGGAGCACGGCTTCGGGCACGGCGGTCTGCAAGATGTAAGCGTTGCGCTTTGGCGTGTGCACCGTCACCTTTCCCGTGCCACTGCGCAGACAAGCCCTTGTGGCCAAGATGGCCGCCCCTGCCATACCATAACTGCCGCCCACGATGAGGGCATGGCCCATCATACCCTTGTGGGCAAACGGGTCGCGGGGGCGCAACAGCGGCCGAATGTCGTCCTCCTCAGTCAAGGTGTAGTGGGCCTCCGTCTTCTCGATGCCCTCCTCACTGAGTTGGATGTCGAGGATGCAAAGTTCACCCACAAACACTTGGTTTTCAGGAAAGAGAAACGACAGTTTGCTATGCTGAAGCGTCAGCGTGACGTCGGCACGAATGATGTTAGCCCGCACGTTGTAGGTGTTGTCTTCGGTCATCAGCCCCGAAGGCACGTCGATGCTCACCACCTGTGCCGCCGACGAGTTGATGTACTTCACCAGCGAGGCGAAACCACCGGCAAGGGGCTTGTTCAGGCCGGAGCCAAACAGACCGTCGACCACCAGCATACCCTCCTCTAAGCGGGGCGGGTCAAACTCCTGGGTCACCTCCGTCAGCAGCATGCGACCCTTCTTGTCGCACAGGCGCTTCTTGTTAGTGGCACAATCTGCCGAAAGATGGCCGGAAATGTTGAATAGGAACGTCTGCACCTGATAGCCTCGGTCAATGAGCAAACGCGACACGGCCAGCGCGTCGCCGCCATTGTTGCCAGGTCCGGCAAACACCACCACCGGCACGCTGGAAGGCCAACGGTCGACGATGGCCTGGGTGATTGCCTTTGCAGCACGCTCCATCAGGTCAATCGACTTGATAGGTTCGTGCTCTATCGTGTATTTGTCTAACTCCTGTATCTGAGAACTTGTGAATATTTTCATAACAAGTGCAAAAGTACAAAATTCTTTCATAACACAAAAGCAAATTATACATTATTTTTGGCCAGTATGCATTTTTTGCTTACCTTTGCAGGCAAATAGTCTAAATCAAAAGCATTTCTTATGGAACAAGCAACATTTTTGAAAATCAATCCGGCAGACTCCGTGGTGGTGTGCCTGATGCCGAAAAAGAAGGGAGACACCATCGACGTTGACGGAAAGCAAATCGTAATCGCGCAGGACACGCCTGCAGGCCACAAGGTACTCATCCGCGACGTGGCCGAGGGAGATAACATCATCAAGTACGGCTACCCCATTGGCCATGCCCGCCAAGACCTGAAGGCCGGCGACTGGGTGAACGAGAACAACTTGAAGACCAACCTGAGCGGCACGCTGGAGTACACATACCAGCCCGTGGACGAAAAACTATCTATCGCCAACGAGGGTCGCACCTTCAAGGGCTATGTTCGCAAGAACGGCGACGTGGGTGTGCGCAACGAGATATGGATTGTGCCCACCGTGGGCTGCGTCAACGGCATTGCCGAAAAACTGGCCAAGCAACTGCGCGAAGAACTCAACGGCCAATCTTCAATCGATGCCGTCTACGCCTGGCATCACAACTATGGCTGCTCACAACTCTCCGAAGACCACGAGAACACCCGCAAGGTACTCCGCGACATCTGTCTGCATCCCAATGCCGGCGGCGTGCTGGTGTTGAGCCTGGGCTGCGAGAACAACCAGCCGGAGGACTTTATGGCGATGTTGGGCGACTACGACAAGGAACGCATCCGCTTGTTGGTGACCCAGCGTGTGGACGGCGACGAGGTGGAGGCTGGTATGGATATCCTGCGCGAACTGGCAGCCATTGCGTCCAAGGACAAGCGCGAGGAGGTGCCTGTGTCGAAATTGCGTGTGGGCCTGAAGTGCGGCGGCAGCGACGGTTTCAGCGGCATCACCGCCAATCCGTTGGTGGGCGAGTTCAGCGACTGGCTCGTGGCTCAGGGCGGCACCAGCGTGCTTACCGAGGTGCCTGAGATGTTCGGCGCAGAGACTATCCTGATGAACCGTTGCGAGACCCGTGAACTGTTCGACCAGACGGTGTCGATGATCAATAACTTCAAGAACTATTTCCTCTCGCACGGCGAGCCTGTAGGTGAGAATCCTTCTCCAGGCAACAAGGCCGGCGGCATCTCCACGCTGGAGGACAAGGCCCTC
Organism: Prevotella sp.; assembly: GCA_017960525.1. GTDB lineage: Bacteria > Bacteroidota > Bacteroidia > Bacteroidales > Bacteroidaceae > Prevotella. The sequence continues at coordinate 3,587 of JAGCZA010000003.1, read as the reverse complement.
GGCTGCACGCAGAAGTGCGGACGCGCCCCAGTATCAGGCGTGATGGAGTACGGCGACCGCTTGCAGCACAACGGTTTGAATCTGCTCTCCGCCCCTGGCAACGACCTGGTGGCCGCCACGGCACTGGCTTCTTGCGGCTGCCACATCGTGCTCTTCACCACCGGTCGCGGCACACCCTTCGGCACCTTCGTTCCAACGATGAAGGTGGCCACCAACCCCACGCTTGCAGCACGAAAGCCTATGTGGGTGGACTTCAACGCCGGACAACTCATCGAGGGCCGCACTATGCAGGAACTGGTGCCCGAATTTATCGACAAGGTGCTCAGCGTGGCCAGCGGCGAGAAAGCCCGCAACGAGGAGAACGACTACCGCGAAATATCCATCTTCAAGAACGGCGTAACACTCTAAGACTATGGAAACTATTAAAAGCATCTTTGCAAAGAAACTGCTGGAAGTGAAGGCCGTCAAATTGCAGCCCAAAGAGCCTTTCACCTGGGCCAGCGGATGGAAGTCGCCCATCTATACCGACAACCGCAAGACACTCTCCTACCCCACCCTGCGCTCATTCGTAAAGATTGAACTGTGCCACCTCATTCAAGAGCATTTCCCCGAGGCCGACGCTGTGGCTGGCGTGGCCACAGGCGCTATCGCCCAAGGCGCGCTGGTAGCCGACGAACTGGGCCTGCCCTTCGCCTACGTGCGCCCCAAGCCGAAAGACCACGGCATGGGCAACCAGATTGAGGGCGAACTGCCCGCAGGGGCCACGGTGGTGGTGGTCGAAGACCTCATCAGCACCGGCGGTTCCAGCCTGAAGGCCGTCGATGCCTTGCGCCAGGCCGGCATCGAGGTCGTGGGTATGGTGGCCTCGTTCACCTACGGCTTCCCCGTGGCGGAAGAGGCTTTCCGCGAGGCCGACGTCCAGTTGCTCACCCTGAGCGACTACGACCACATCGTGGCCGAAGCCGCCCGCACTGGCTATATTAAGCCCGAAGACCAGCCCGTCCTGGCCGAATGGCGCAAGAATCCCAGCGAATGGGGGAAACAGTAATCCTTAAACGATCACAGACAGATGACAACATTTGAGAGTAAAGTCAAGACGATTCCCTATCCGCAGGAGAACGTCTACCGCAATTTGAGCGACCTGAACAACCTGGAGCGTGTGCGCGACCGTGTGCCACAAGACAAAGTGAACAGTTTCTCCTTCGACCGCGACACCGTGTCGGTCGATGTGCCGCCCGTAGGCCAAGTCACCCTCCGCATCGTCGACCGCGACGAACCAAAATGCGTGAAGTTCGAGGCCGACCACTCACCCCTGCCCTTCACCCTCTGGATTCAGGTTCTTCCCGTCGACGAGCAGACGTCGAAGATGAAAATCACCGTCAAGGCCGACATCCCCTTCATGCTGAAAGGCATGGTGGCCGGTCCTCTTCAAGACGGCGTAGACAAGGTAGCCGATGCCCTCGCCCTGATACCTTACGAGTGAACCATTGCAGCAACGACATTTTCCTGTGGAATCGCAGAACATAGAGTATAAGCAGAGTTGGCGCGACGAATACCTAAAATGGATATGCGGCTTCGCCAATGCGCAGGGCGGCACCATCTTCATCGGCGTGAACGATGACAGCAGCGTCTGCGGCGTAGATAATGCCAAGAAGCTTATGGAGGACATCCCCAACAAAGTGCGCGACGTGCTGGGGATAGTCGCCGACGTAACCCTCTTGTCCGAGCAGAGCAAGGACTATATCAGTATTGCTGTCAAGGAGAGCAGTATGCCGCTCACCTATAGAGGTAAATACTATTACCGCACAGGAAGCACCCTACAGGAACTGGGCGGTCTGGCCCTCAACGATTTCCTGATGGAGAAGATGAACATCACATGGGACACTACTGCTGTGCCCTCGGCAACAATAGATGCCATAGACACGCAGGCGGTGGAGTATTTCAAGCGGTCGGCTATCAGAGCAAAGCGCCTGAACGAGGCGGCACGCGACGAGAGTGTTGAGCAAGTGCTGCACAGACTCCATCTTGTCACGGACGATGGGAAGCTAACCATCGCCGCACTGCTACTGTTCGGAAAGGACATCTGCAAGTGGAACACGATGGCATCTTTCCGCATAGGCCGCTTCGGAAGCAGCAATGCTGACCTGATTATCCAGGATGTCGTGGAGTGTCCCCTCATTATGATGCCCGACCGCGTTGTGGATACCTTGCGCAGCAAATACCTCGTCTCGCCCATCCACTACGAGGGACTGCACAGGGTGGAGCCGCTCGAAATACCAGAGAAGGCCCTGCGCGAGATGCTCTGTAACTCGATAGTCCACAAAAACTATATGGGCACCTTTATCCAGATGAAGGTATGGAACGACCATATCACTATCTGGAACGAGGGCGCGTTGCCTCCGGCGTTCACTATCGACACACTAAAGCGCGCCCATGAGTCAAAACCACGAAACAAGCTCATCGCCAATGCCTTCTACCTCGCCGGACTCATTGAAGCCTGGGGAAGAGGCTACGAGATGATTACCTCCGAATTTACCAACGAAGGCCTACAGCCTCCGACATTCGAGGAGCTGCGAGGCGGCATGATGGCTACCATACAGCGGGAAAGGTATGTGAAAATCATGGGGAAGGAGGCAGACACTACACCAAATAGTGCACCCGTTACTGAAAGCAGTGGGAAAGAAAAAAATGTCCCCGTCAACGGAACAATTTCCCCGACAGATAACAACAATGTCCCTAACAACATACATCTATTCCAGACACAAAAGACAATCATTCAGTATCTCAAAAAGAATCCAAAAGCAACACAAAAAGAGCTCACAAATGCTATTTCCAATCTTAGTTTAGGTGGTGTGAAATATCAGCTCTCACGTTTACAGAAATTGGGAGTACTGAGAAGAATCGGTGGTGACCGTGGCGGTTATTGGTTGGTTGTTGATAGTATAGCATAAACTATCCGGAAACTATCCAGAAACTATCCAGAAACTATCCAGAAACATAAAACGTTACAACTATGAAAAAGTATTTATTCTTCCTCACTATGTTTCTTTGCATGGTTGGTACAACAGTTTTCGCCCATGACATTGAGGTGAAGAATGACGATGGCGTGACCATCTATTACGTCTGGACTAACAACAGGACGGAATTGGAGGTCAACTATAGAGGTGGCTACAGCAATCAATATTCTAATGAATACTCTGGTAATGTCGTCATCCCAGCGTCTGTAACCCATAATGGCAGTACCTACAGCGTGACAAGCATAGGATACGAGGCTCTCTCTGGTTGCAGCGGCCTGATCTCCGTCACAATTCCAAACAGCGTGACGAGCATAGGAGAACGTGCTTTCTCTGGTTGCAGCGGCCTGACCTCCGTCACGATTCCCAACAGCGTGAAGAGCATAGGATACCATGCTTTCTCACAATGCAGCGGCCTTATCTCCGCCACGATTCCCAACAGCGTGACGAGCATAGGAAATGGCACATTCTCTGGTTGCAGCTGCCTGATCTCCGTCACGATTCCATGCAGCGTGACGAGCCTAGGAGAACGTGCTTTCTCTGGTTGCAGCGGCCTGACCTCCGTCACAATTC
>JAGCZA010000049.1 GCA_017960525.1 Prevotella sp. | reverse complement strand
GGTGGACTGCATGGACATGAGCCCTGAAGGCAAGATGGAGTACCGTGAGCAGGTGGTTGTCTTCAGGAAGGGCGGCATCAGCCACATTGCGCGCATCATCACATACGTGGACATCAAGAAGGGGAAGACCCCGAAACTGGTTTCGCTGCTCACCAACGACTTTGACATGCCTATGGAAACCGTCGTGGCCATATACCGCAGGCGGTGGCAGACAGAGTCGCTTTTCAAGCAGATAAAGCAGGATTTCCCCCTCAGATACTTTTACGGCGAGTCTGCCAATCCCATCAAAGTCCAGATATGGGTCACCCTGATTGCCAACCTGTTGCTTTCACTGCTGCAAATCTCGCTGGAAAGACGGTGGAGTTTCTCAGGCCTGGCAACTATGGTACGCATACTACTGATGGAATACCTCAACATGAATGAGTTCTTCAATATGCCAGATGCAGACATGAAAAGGATGATTGAAGATGCTGCGGAACCACCTCCTGACAATGCGGAAATCGAATGAGGGGGTTTGTCGTAAACACAAAACATCCAAAATGCTGTGTTACAGTGAGTTGGAACGTGGATTGTTATGTTTAGCGGACAGTAATAACTCTAAGTAGTGGGCAGTAGCACATAGCGTATAAGCCTTCAACGGAATGGAATTTGGCGGGCCTGGAAAGAGGGCGGAGCTGGCTGGAAAAAAAGGACGAGCCAAACTGGGAGAAAGGACGAACCAAACCTGTAGTTTGGACGAACCAAACTCCCAGTTTGGACGAACATAAATTTAACCCGACTTTGAGGCTTTCGCGGCAAAGTCGGGTTAGATTGTTGGGAGAGGGGCGTCAGAAAGTATAGGTTTCGTTACATACGATCTTTGTGGTGAGGCCGCCTACTGTCAGGATGAACTCGCCTTGCTCGATTGTCCACCGGCCATCGTAGCCTACGAAGGCGAGGTTGCGGGCTGGGAGCTGGAAGGTGACGGTTTGCTTCTCGCCAGGCTGGAGCTCTATTTTCTGGAACTGGCGTAGGCGGCGTCCGTCGGGCACCATTGAGGCGATGAGGTCGCTGCTGTAGAGCAGGACGCTCTCTTTGCCTGAACGCTGTCCGGTGTTGGTGATGTCGACGCTGATGTTGAGCACATCGTCTTTGGTGAATTGCTCTTTGTCGACCTTCAGGTTGGTGTATTCGAAAGTGGTGTAGCTGAAGCCTGTTCCGAATCCCCACTGCTGTGTGATGCGTGCGTTGTAGTCGTAGGCTCCCTCCATTGTACCGCTCTCTTCGCTTTTTTTGAAGTCATAGTTGGCGAGTGAGTTGATTTCGCTGGGATAGGTGAATGGCAGTCGTCCTGAGAAGTTGCACCGTCCGGAGCAGAGTGCTGCAAGTGCGTCGCCTCCATAGTTGCCTGGCAGCATGATGTGGACGACGGCCTGTGCAAGTGGGACGATGTCGCTGATGATGCGCGGCCGGCCTTCGTTGAGTACGAGTATGATGGGCTTGCCTGTTTTGGCGAGTGCCTTGACGAGGTTCCGCTGGTTTTCGGAAAGTGTGAGGTCGGTAAGGTTGCCTGGTGTCTCGGTGTAAGAGTTCTCGCCGATGCAGGCGACGATGACGTCCACTCCCTGAGCGGCACGAACTGCTGCGTTGATGTCTGGCTGGTTTTCCTCCCAGTACTTGCCTTTCTCATTGTAGGTCACGCCCTGTTCGAGTCGGACGTTGCCCTCTCCGAACTCATTGCAGAAGGCTTCGTAGATGGTGTTGTACTGGCTTGCGAACTCGTCGGTGCGATGTCCTTGCCAGGTGTAGCTCCAGCCTCCGTTGAGGCATCGCATTTGGTTGGCATTTGGTCCTGTCAGCAGGATGCGTTGGTGTGACCCCACCCCTGCCCCCTCCCCTTGATGGGAGGGGAGTTCTTGTTGGTTGCAGAGAGGTAGGATGTTACCTTCGTTTTTCAGGAGCACTATGCTTTCGACTGCTCCCTCGAAGGCGAGCTGTGCGAACTCTTCGCCGCCGAACTTGGGATAGTCGGCGAGTCGTTGTGTGGGATGGCTGAAAAGGCCGAGGCGGTACTTCATGCGCAAAACCCGGCTTACGGCGTCGTCTATGCGGGTCATTGAGACCTTGCCTTCGTCCACCAACTCTTTCAGCAGTATGCAGGCATCGACGTTGTATGGCTCCATAATCATGTCAATGCCTGCATTGATGGCAATGCGTAGTGCATCCTTCTTGTCTTTGGCAACCATTTCACGGGTGAAGAGGTTGTTCACGTCGGCCCAGTCAGTGATGAGTACTCCGTCCCACCCAGTCTGCTCTTTCAGCCAGCCGGTGAGCAGCTCTCGATTGGCATGGACTGGCATACCATTGACTGAGGCCGAATTGACCATAATGGAATGTGCCCCGGCCTTGACGCAGGCGAGGAACGGTGCAAAAAACTTCTCGCGCAGCTGTGATGGTGCGATGTATGCGGGCGTGCGGTCTTTGCCCGACCAGGGCACGCTGTAGCCCATATAGTGCTTGAGTGAGACAGCGACGTGTTGCTGGTCCACGTGGTTGGGGTCTTCACCCTGGAACCCGAGCGTCTGAGCGACGCCCATCTCCGCATTGACGTAGCAGTCTTCGCCGAAGTTCTCGTAGAAGCGTGGCCAACGTGCATCGCGTGCCAGGTCGATGGTGGGACTGAAAGTCCAGGGAACGCTTACGGCGCGTGTCTCGTAGGCCGTGGCCTCTGCACACTTGCGTGCGATGTCGCGGTTGAAGGTTGCCGCCACATTGATGTTCTGCGGGAAGAGCGTGCCTCCCTGTGTGTAGGTGGACCCGTGATTCTGGTCGAGACCGAAGAGGCAGGGAACACCGATGTGCTTGAGCGAGAGTTGCTGAATGTCGGCTATGATTTCCTCCCACTGCTCTGCCGTCGGGGCACAGGTGTTCGGTGCATTGAGGATGGACCCGATTTTGTACTTGGAGAATAGCGTGTCGGCCTTGGCAGGATCGATGTGGAACACGCCGTCGGCATCGTTAGTGCCAAAGAGGTCGGTGACGAGCTGCATCATCTGCCCGATTTTCTCTTCGAGTGTCAGTTTGTCCAGAGTCTTGGCCACTTGGGCCTCAATCTCCGGATCCTGACCTTGAGTGGGCTCCTGTTTGTTGCAAGAAGCTGTCAAAAGTGTCAATAAGCCTAATAGGAATAGTTTTTTCATAATTTTGTGTGTTGAGAATTGAGTGTTGAGGGTTGAGAGTTGAGGGTTTAGAGCGTTGCTGTAAGGAAAGTGGCATTACCAAAGATATAGAGAACATTTTCGCAGGCAGGCACCAATATGGTTTCACCCTGACGGATGTGGATGCCATTGATGTTGGCCTCGCCCCAGAGGCACATAACGACGACGAATGAGTCGCAATGGAAGTCAATCTGCTGTGCCACCTGTACCACCACTCGATGCACCACGAAGTGCGGGCAATTGATGAGCTGGCTTGTTGGCTTTGTGGAGTCATAGGAAGTGCGGTATTCCGGCCACACCTGATAGTCGATAGCTTCTTTCGCCAGTTCGATGTGCAGCTCGCGTGGATTTCCGTGTGCATCTTTTCGTCCAAAGTCGTAGACTCGGTATGTGATGTCGCTGGTTTCCTGTATCTCAGCGAGGAAGTTGCCCGCCCCTATGGCGTGGAGCCGTCCAGCGGGCAAGAAATAGAGGTCTCCCTCGTGCGCCTCATGGGTGGCAATGACATCCTGCATGGGCGACTGTCCGTTAACGGGTTCTGCTGTGGCTAACTGCTCATAGTCTTCAGGTGTGATGCTCTTGGCCAGCCCTGCGTAGATTTTTGAGCCCACGTCGCTCTTAATGACATACCACATTTCCGTCTTGCCCTGACAGCCGTGGCGCTCCATCGCCAGTTTGTCGTCGGGATGTACCTGCACGGAGAGATCTTGCCTGGAGTCGATAAACTTGACCAGCAACGGGAACTTGTTTCCAAAACGTTTGTAGACTTTCTGGCCCACGAGCAGTCCTTTATATTTGTCGATGAGCTGTGTGAGGTTCATTCCAACATCCACATCGTCTACGAGTCCGCGTTCTACTGCCACACTCTCGTGACCAGGTACACCACTCACCTCCCAACTCTCTCCGATATTGGGCTGGGCCGTAAAGATTCCCTTGAACGGTGCAATCTGGTAGCCTCCCCAGATGGTGGTTTTGAGATACGGTTCAAACTTATATGGTTTCATTGGCGTTCAGCTATTTAAGTTCAAACACACGTGAAGCATAGTCTTCCCACAGAGGGACCTCAATGCCAACATCCATAAGGAAGCGGCCTGTGAACCGCTTGCCACTTAGCTTGCAAGGCTTTTCCCCAACTCGGACGTTACGCTCGGTCAGCGTATAGGCTTTGTCGGGATTCAGACCGGCCAAGCGGAGACGTGGCAGGGGCTGGTCGTAGAAGTTTTCGGTTTTGTAAACGAACAGGACAGCGGCTCCGTTCAGACAGTACATTAGTGCTGCCACCCCCTTGCGGTCGTAGGGCGAGATGAGACGGTAGAGGTCTCCAGTCTGTACGATGGGGCGCAGCTGCTTGTAGTCGGCAAAGCAGGCGGTGCACTGCTGTCGCTCCTCGTCGGTCATATCCTTGGGCTGCAGTTCTATACCGAGCCGTCCGCTCATAGCCACGTCGCAGCGGAACTTGACGGGAATGACACGTTTGCCGGTGTTCCAGTAGGGGCAGTGGTTGATGTGGCATGCCATAGCGTTTGCGGGGAAGAAGAGGCTGGTGCCATACTGCATATAGACGCGCTGCAGGGCGTCGGTATTGTCGGAGACCCAGAACTCGTCGAAATAGGGCAGCAGGCCGTAGTTGGCGCGTCCGCCACCTGAGGCACAGTCCTGGATGACGAGGTCGGGATATTTTTCGCGTATGCGCTGGAGTGTCTTGACGAGGCCACGGTGGTAGTCGATGTAGATGTTGTTTTGTTTCGACTTTGGCAGATAGAGAGAGCCGTAGTTCTGAATGGAGGCGTTAGCATCCCACTTGATGTAGCTGATTTCCGGGTACTGTGTCATCAGGTTGTCGACGACGCTGAACACGAATTCCTGCACTTTTGGGTTGGTCATGTCGAGTACCACCTGTGTGCCGCCACGTCCCAGCTTCAGTTCGCGTCCTTTAGTCTGGAGCACCCAGTCGGGGTGTTGCTCGTATAGTTCGCTGACGGTGTTGCTCATCTCCGGCTCTATCCAGATGCCAAACTTTATCTTACGCTGACGGGCGGCATCGGTGAGTGCCTTGATGCCATTGGGCAGTTTGCTTTTGTCCACCACCCAGTCGCCAAGCGACGAATCATCCTTTTTGCGTGGGTACTTGTCGCCAAACCATCCGTCGTCCATGACGAACAGCTCGCCGCCAAAAGCCGCAATGTCGTCCATCATCTTGATGATTTTCTCCTCCGTGATGTCGAGGTATATGCCCTCCCAAGAGTTCAAAAGGATGTCGCCCGTCCTCATACCGCGATGGAACATACCCTCCTTGCGTGCCCAGTTGTGGAAGTTTCGGCTGACGCCTCCCATACCCTCAGATGAATAGGTCATAGCCAGATGGGGCGTCTCGAAGATTTCCTTGGGTTCCAACACATACTCGCTCGACAGCGGGTCGATACCGGCATAGACGTGGTGTTCCTTATGCGAAATCGTGTTCACGCGCAGTTCGAAGTTGCCGCTCCAGCAAAGGGCGAGTCCGATGGTGCGGCCCGTCTGCTCTTGCGGGCGGCCATCGAGGGAGAGCATCAGTTCTGGTGCGTCGAGGTGGGAATTGCGTGCACCGTCGGTATTGCGTATGGTCTTCATTCCCTGTGTCACCGGCTCCATAGTTGGTCCGGCCTCTGCGGCCCAGTTGCCATGCAGATGAGTGATCCACATATCGCCCTGTCGCAGGGTCAGGTGTCCGCTGTCGAAGCGTTTCAGCGTGATGGCTCTCTTCTCTTGGTGCGAGATTTCTGTCCAGGTTTCGATGATGTCTACATTCTTGTATGCCTTGTAGAAGATTTTCACGGTGAAGGGCATCAGTTTGTCGGTCATCGTAAAGACGTGGGTCTTGGCGGCAGAACCGTCAAGTACTTCATAGTTGGTGACTTTCAGTTCCAGGTTCAGGTCACCGTCGAAGTGTTGCACCTGCAAGGCGGGTGCCTGAACAGCATCAACGGTGCCGAAAGCGGGCAAGGCGTGGAAACTGAGGTCGCAGCCGGCGTCGCGCAGCTCTTGGAGAGTTGCGCTTTTGTCGCCATAGTACGACTGTCGCAGGTCTCCGCCCTCCCAAGCGGTGAGCAACAGTTGTGTGTTAGGGGTCTCAACGGCCACTTCGCCTTGCCAGGCAAAGGCGGTCAATGGTAAAAGAGTGAACAGGTAAAAGAGTGTTGAGTTGAGAGTTGAGAGTTCTTTGCTGTGCAAAGCGGCGGAGCCGAGCGGAGAGTTGAGAGAAGATAGTTTATTTGCTTTCATAATCTTAGTATGGTGAAATGTTGTTAAGTTCTTGTAGTTGTGCCTCGTTCACCATGGATGAGAACAGCAGGCGAAGCTGGTCTGCGGTGATATGAGTGGCAGGGGCGAAGCCCTTGGAGTGCATATAGTTCAGCACGCTGGCATAGAACTGTCGCCCTTCTGGATATTGACTTGCTTTGTCAAGGTCGCTCATGACGACAAGCAGTCGGCCCTTGCCAACTTGAAACTCGAATACGAGACCCAGCTTGTGGTTGCGTTCTATGTTGTCAATGACCTGAACCAAAGGACGGTAGCTTTTGTTTGTGTTGTCGAGGATGAAGGGGTGACTCCACTTCACCACCGGCCACCACTGCCAGGAGGTATGCTCTTCGGTGGGGAAATCTTTCAGTAGCGGGTGCTTGGGGTAGCAGAGCAGGCCGAGCGTGCCAGGGGATACTGGCTTCTTGTTGTTCTCGCAGATGGTCTTAAACATACGGTAGTTCCAATAGTCGGTCTGGAACAGGCCGCCCACGCAAAGTTCCGTCGAGTCTGGCATCATCAGCACCTTGGCGCCCTTCTGCAGCTCGAGGGTGATGTCGTCGGTCAAGTCTTTGGCGATAATGATGCCTTTCTTATTCAACTTCACTTCGTCGGGGTAGGCGTAAAGGTCGTAGGTGTTTTGAGCATTGACCATTCGCAAAATCAGTTTTAAGCGGGTGGCTTTTTTGAGGTGGGAGAGGTCGATGTCGATGGCACCTATGTCGAGGAGGCCTTCGCCGTCGGGGATGGCCAGTTCGCCCTGCTGACCAGCACATTCCCAGCCAATCTTTTGGCCACTCAGGGAGCCGCCGCTGTAGTTGGCCACTTGTATCTTCCCGTGAATGCCCTCGCAAAAGGTGAAGCAGTAGGAATCGCTGACGAGCAGGGGTACAACGGGTGAGCAGAACTGCCGCCACTCCTCGCGGGTACAAATGCCCTTCGACTCCATAAACGCATCGAGGATGCCCACGTAGGCCGACCCTTGGCCAGGATAGTCCTGAAGGTCGAGCAACTGGAAGCCTGCCATATTGGGGGTGCGGAGATCCATCTCGATATCTTGCTTATAGAGCAGGTACGACCATCGGCCACTGGCACGGTGGAAGGCTTCTGCCTGGTCGGCCATGCCAGCATCGGTGAGCCTCTGACGGAACACCTCCATATTGCAGGGGCGCAGCACACCAGTATATTTCTTGATTTCGCTGTAGTCGGGATAGGTCTGGAACTGTGCGGTCTCGTGGCTGATGACGGGAACGCTGCTCCGTGCACAGCCTTCCTCGAAATTCATCTTTGCATTGGGACGGAAGTGGTTGATCATACCGCCTTCAAAAGCATCGGCAAACGAGAACGAACCTCGTGTATGGGTATTGTAGCTGCCCCATGCCTCGCCACCTACACGGCAGGTTGTAAAGTAGTCCATATCAGGTTTCACACCTTGATAGCCCAAGTAGTAGTTGGAGCCAAAGGTATAGAGTTTGTCAGGAGCTATGCGGCGGAAATCATCGACGAACTCCCGCATCTTATCGATGCTACCCCACAGCTCATTTCCAAGGGCAAACATGCGGAAGGAGCGATGATGGCCATACCAGCGCAGAATGTTCTCTCCCTCCATGTGGAGAAAGTTCATAAGGGTGGTGTCTTTGTCGTTGAAGTCGCCCCAGAAGGGTAATTCGGGCTGCAAGATGATGTTCAGCGAGTCGGCAGCTACAAAGGCTGCTTCGGGCGGGCACCAACTATGGAAGCGCACATGGTTGATGCCGTAGTCGGCGCAGGTGCGCAGGTAGTTGAGCCATGAGGGTACATCCATAGGCATATAGCCTGTGAGCGGCCAGACGCAGGCATCGTGCTTACCACGGAGAAACAACTTCTTTCCATCCTGATAGAAGTGGGAAGAGTCGTATGTCAATGAAGGTGGGCTTATTGCAGCGTGTGGGCTGAGGATTGTACTATCTGCACTTAAAAGTATCTTTCCGATGATGCCGTTCCAATTGGTCTGTGTGTCCTCGGTGTAGGCATGGCTGCTGGCATAGAGTTGGTTGGGCACACCGCTGCCATTATCAACAATGATTACCATCAAATGATGGCCGGGAGTAAGCCATTTTGTCAGGTCATAGACTTGCGGCGTGGAGATGTCGCTGCAAGAGCCGCATGGCAAGCCATCGACAAAGACTTCTGTATACTTGGTCCGCTCCAGAAACAGCCTAACCGGCCTGCCATCCCATTCCTCAGGAATGTCAAACTCGCGACTGTACCACGCTCTACCCTTGTAGCTGTAGTGGCGGGACAGGTGTGTCGTCTCGTCGAAACGGTTCAGGGCATTCCCCTTCTGGTTGGTATCGGTAGTGCCTGGTAGCGTCACCAAACCACTATAGTCGGGCAGCCTCCCCTCCTCAAGAAGGGCAAAGTGCCATTGGCCGGCAAGGTCAATGGTCAGTTCACCTTGGGCGCCAACCGAAATGGCAGTCAGCAGACAAAACAATAATGCAGACAGCTTCTTCACAGTCAGAATTAAAAACGTTCAATTGTTTCCAAACACATACGACTGTTATGATAGGGACACTTCCAGAAGCCGGCATGATCATCGTCGAGGTTCAGCGTGCCGTCCTTTCGACGACTCCAGAACCATTCGCCATACTCATAGTCGATGAGGTTCTGCTTGATGTATTGCCAGCAGGCTTCAGCTCTCTGCAATGCTTCCTCATTGCCGAAATACTGATAGAGGTTCAGCCAGCCCACGACGGTCTCGGCCTGTACCCACCAATGCAAGTCATCGTCCACGTGGTTAGTGTCAAGATTGGCCTCATGTATCATAGAACCATCAGGACGCAGGCCTTTTGCTGATGCCTTTGCCACCATCTGCACAATCGGTTCCACCCTTTCCAGCACCTTCTTGTCGCCTAATACCAGTGCCGCCTCGTGCATCAGCCACGAACACTCTATGTCGTGCCCATAGCTTTCTAACCGTCCGGCTCCACGCTTCCAGTCCATTTCGAAGAAGAGGTCGAGGTGGTGGGTGGTGGGGTTGAGAATCTTTTCCGTGAAGATGTCAATGAGATTTCGCAGAGATGCCTCAATCTTGTAGACAGTTTCCTGAGCCACGGAAACACCCAAAGGCAGCACCGCACCTATAACTGGCACATAGTTGCAGTTTGGCAATTCGGCCTCATGGAACTCCTTGAGACAGCGGAAAAGGTTTGTGTAGGGTTCGATAATGTGCAAATGGGTGTTTTGCGACTTGGGGTAGTTGGCATCCAGCTCCGACAGCCGCATGTCGGCAATCTCGCCCCATTCTCTGGTGCATGCCTCAATATAGCCATTATGCTCACGGTCAAAGGCATGTTCTTCTATGCAGTCGTACAGCTGCAAAGCATAGTCCAGAGCCTCCCTGTCATCGGTGGCACGGGCATATTCCGACAGGCCATAGATGGCAAAACCGATGGCATAAAACTGCTTCTTCGTGTCAATAGGGTTGCCCTCGAAATCTACACTCCAATAGACACCTCCATACTTGTGGTCGATGAAGTGCTCAATCATATAGTCTTTGGCTCGTGTGGCTGCTTTCAAGTATTCCGTCTTACCAAGAACCCGATAGGCTGCGGAGAACGACCAGAGGATGCGGGCATTGAGGATGGCCCCCTTCTCGGCCTCAGGATGCAGCTGATGGTGACCGTCCATACGGCCATAGAAGCCACCGTGCTCTGTGTCCTGCATCTTGTCGAGCCAGAAGCGCAGGATGTTGTTTTCCAGCACATCCTGCATCTCCTGTTTCATTGTCAAAACTCTGTCAAGCATCTGCTGTTACTTTTTAATCGGATATCTTAGTGTCAGCACAATAATGAGGGCAGCAATGATGGCAGGGAAGATGGAGAAGAGGCACCATATCATACTTTTCACCGATTCCATATCGGTGATGGTGATGACAGTTTCGCCCGTCACTTCATCGGTACCCGACACAAATCCAGCCATTCCAAGCAACAGGGCAACCAGAGAGCCACTAATGGCTGTGCCAAACTTCTGTGCCATAGTTCCCGAAGAGAAGATAAGGCCTGTCGAGCTGGTACCGTTCTTCTCGGTAGCATAGTCGGCCACGTCGGCATACATCGACCACAATAAGGGCGAATAGAGGCCAATGCCTATCGAGGTGAGTATGACGATGGCAATGAGCAGCCATATATAGGCCGGGTCTCTGGGCACAAAGAAATAAAGCACAGAGAAAAGAACGCAGATGGCGGCGGCAGCCATAAACGCCTTGCGCTTCGAGCCAATCCACTGCGTGAACTTGGGCGACACACCGCCGAAAACCATACACGTGGCTTCGCCGAACATCATAAACACGGTGTAATTGATGATGAGTCCGCCCATTGTGATTTCTTTTCCGAGGATATAGTCGAACATATATGCTGCCACGGCATAGCGGAAACCATTGAAGAAATTGGTACAGATGCCGATGAGTGTCAGGTATATCCACGGCTTGTTCTTGAACAGGTCGGCAAATGGCTTGAACGAGAACTTCTCGGCCCTGACTGGTTTCAGCCTTTCCTTGGTCATCAGTCCGCAGGCTAGTGTTCCCACAGCGGCCAACACACCGAAAAAGATGCCCAGCACCGCATATTGGTGCTGCTCGCTACCTCCCACCATCTTCTGCAGATAGGGGAAGGAGAAAAGCGTGATAAAGCCCATGGCGTATGCGCCCACCATACGATACGACGAGAATTGGTTCTTCTCATTGTCATCGTCGGTCATCACGCCAAGCAATGAGCCGTAGGGCACATTGACGGCGGTATAGCAGGCCATCATCAGCAGATAGAAGGTGTAGGCCCAGATGCGTTTGCCCATAAGCCCAAAGTCAGGCGTGTACAGCAGCAGGGCGAAAATCAGCCCGAAGGGGATGGCACCGTAGATGAGCCAAGGGCGATAGGTTCCCCAGCGCGACTGCGTGCGGTCGGCCAGTGATCCCATAAGCGGGTCGGTCACCACGTCGAACATGCGGGCAATCAGCATTAATGCAGCCGTGTCGGCTACTGTAAGTCCGAAAATACTGGTGAAAAACACAGGAAAGGCTATCGACATCACCTTCCAGGTGATACCTCCTGCTGCGGCGTCGCCCAGGGCGTAGCCGATTTTTTCTTTAATTGTTGCCATATTTTAAGTTTTTCCTAATAAGTTTTTTGATGGTTTCTACCGAGGCAGCTGTGGTCAGCCCGTCCTCGGGTGTATTCATACAGTAGTCGATGAGTTTGTCGACGGTTGAAACTGCCACGTGCATACGGGTGTCAGCAGAAGCGTAATAGATGAATACCCGTCCGTCATCATCGGCAATCCAGCCGTTGGCAAATGCTACGTTCATCACGTCGCCCAAATATTCGTCGCCTTCTGGAACGAGGAAGTAGCCGCCCGGCCTGGCAATGACACGAGTGGGGTCTTCAAGCGAGGTCATATACATATACAGCACGTATCGCAACCCGTCGGCTGTAGCACGCACGCCGTGGGCCAGGTGCAGCCATCCCTTGGGTGTTTTGATGGGGTGCGGCCCCTCGCCATTCTTCACCTCTGTGATGGTGTGGTACTTGCGCTCGTAGATGATTTTCTCCTCCTTGATTTCGGCATGGGTGATGTCGTCGACCAGCGCCCAGCCGATGCCGCCACCGCTGCCTGTGTCGATGAAACCATCCTGCGGGCGGGTGTAGAAGGCATATTTACCTTCGACAAACTCTGGGTGCAGCACCACATTGCGCTGCTGGCTCTTTGTTTTCAGGTCGGGCAGACGCTCCCAGTTCACGAGGTCTTTGGTGCGGGCAATGGCAGCTGTGGCAGTCGCTGCCGACAGGTTGCCTGGCTGCGAGCCGTCGTGACGCTCTGCGCAGAACACACCATAGATCCAGCCGTCTTCATGTTGAGTGATGCGCATGTCGTAGATGTTGGTGGCAGGAACCACATCGTCGGGCATGGTGATAGGTTCTGGCCAAAAGCGGAAGTTGTCGATGCCGTTGGGGCTCTCGGCCACAGCGAAGAACGACTTTCGGTCAGCCCCCTCTACACGTACCACCAGCATATATTTACCCTGCCACTTCAGGGCGCCGGAATTTAGTGTGGCATTGCATAGAATGCGTTGCATCAGGTAGGGGTTGTCCTGCTCGTTGAAGTCGTACTTCCACTCCAATGGCACGTGCCCGGCAGTAAGGATGGGGAACTTGTACTTGTCGTAGATGCCGTTGCCCCAGGCCAAGGGTTCATTCTTTCTGCCCAGCAGCTCTTCGTGGTGAGCACGCAGGGCCTTAACTTTCTCTTGAAAATTGCTCATATTATTCTAAAATATCTTTCAGGAACAGCACATTGTTACTCTCATAGAGTTTTTTGAAATCAGCAGCACAGGGCAGTTCAGGCGAGGGACCGAAATACTCCTCCCGATAGTTGCGCCACAGCAGGAAGTAGCTGATGGGGTACTGGTCCATAACAGGCTTCAGCACACGTGTCCACCAGGTCGAGTCGGGCATGTTCTTAAGTCCGCACTCAGTCATAGCAATCAGCTTCTGGTTTTTCTTGGCAAAGTTGCCCAGGAAGGTGAGGTCGGCAGTCAGGGCGTTCTTGAAGTCTTCCTCAGTTCCCCATTGGTAGGCGTCCTCGCCTATCAGCGTCACCCGGTCGTTGCCGGGATAGCGCTGTGCGAATCGCTCTTCAGTCCATCCTCCGTCGAGGTTGGGCGAATAGCTCCAGAGCAAGTTGCTGAATCCCCGCACCTCGGTCAGATAGTCTTGCAGCATGTTCCACAGGCCACGGAACTCGTCGTCGGAGCAGAGTTTCTGTCCCCACCAGAACCACGAGCCGTTGTTTTCGTGCCAGGGGCGGAAGACGATGGGAACGGGCTGGCCGTCGTTGGTCTTCAGCGTGGCGACGAAATCGCCCACCCGCTGCATCCACGTCTGGAATTTCTCATATTGCGAGCCGCCCTCCAGCACGCTTTTCACCACAGTCGAGTCGGTGACATCCCATGCTGTGCCTCCCGTCAGGGGATTGCGGGGGTGCCAGCTCAGTGTGACGATGCCTCCGCGCTCGTGGTGGGCAATCAGCTCGTCGTGGATGCGAGTGAATGGCACGCTGTCAAGGTTCTTGGCATCGCCCATTTCAATTCCTCCCAGGTCGAATCCCATCACGGCAGGATAGTCGCCGACGGTGGCCAGCACGTCGCTACGGCCCAGTTCGGCACTATCGCCGGCGTAGGTTCCGGGCCACGTCACGCCATAGAACGGGTCGTCCTGATGGCCCATCATATTGCCCTTTTGCTGCAACGCCTTCAGTCGTCCAGCCAGTTGCTCACTCTCTGTTACAGGGGAATTGCTGTCCCCGACTACAGCCTTTTGGCCGCATGCGCCCATCATCAGGGCTACACCTATTATATATATATACTGTTTCATACAAGTTTTTGTCTTTATAATCATAATCATCCTTTCAACTTTTCAATGAGCCAGTTTTCCCACTCGTCCCACTGCTCCTGGAACCAGAAGTGCCATGTGGCCTGATAGGGTGAAAGCAGCTTGGGACCTTTCACGGTGTTATAGGTAGCGTAGGCGGTGGTTGGAGGCACCACATCGTCGCAATAGCCAAACGAGAACCACCCGTACTGCTGTTCTGTGATGAGTCGTGCGAAGTTCACGCCGTCGTAGTAGCGCGTGGCCTCTGCCTTGTCGCTGTTCACTTCTTTCTTTCCACTACCATAGAAATAGTGCGGCCAACCGCAGGCTACGCCTTGAAATGCAGCTGTATAGTCGCACATTGCGGCATGTACGGGGGCGTAGCAGGTGACGCGCCTGTCGAGTCCAGCCGTTGCCAACGAGAGGAATCCACCCTGGCTGCTGCCGGTGACGCCCAGCTGGCGGCCATTCCACGAGGTGAACTGCTCTATGTAGTCGATGGCGCGGATGCATCCCAGCACCACCCGCCTGTAGTAGCTCTTGTCACGGTTGTCGGCACCGAACTCCCAGTAGCAGTTGAGTGCTCCGTTGGCCAGGTCGTCGTAGACTTTCTGCTCCATTGTGACGGGTATTCCGTGAATGCCTATCTCCAGCGTGATGATGCCCTGTGCGGCAGTCCAGACATCGCCTCCGTAGGGTCTTACGCCTGCGCCTGGCACGCGCAAGAGTGCGGGGTACTTTCCTTCCTTCACCGGCTCACAAAGTATGCCGTAGGTGCGTGAGTTCCAGCGCACGTTTTGGAACGACACTTCGTAGACGTTCACGTCCTTCGTGCAGCGTTCAGGCAGCAGTCGTTTTGTGGGTTCCAGCGAGGTGTACCTTGCCTCCTTGACGGCATTTTCCCAGAACTCCTTGAAGTCTTTCGGCATCACCGTCGTGGGCTGCAGTTTCTCTGGTGAGAAAGCGGCGGCGCAGGCTCCGCGATAGTCTTTGCCATCAACGTGGGCGGTGACATCGACACGGTAGAAGCCTGGCGTGCCCATCTTGCCGTTCAACTTCAGCGTGCCGTCTTTAAGCGTTGCTGTCTTCTTCACGTCCTGATACATCTCTGGTCCTGCGGCATAGTCGATGCTGACATTATTGACGAGTGTGCCGGAGCGGCGCACCTCAATGGTGAAATGGGCCGTCTCCCCCACCCGATAGTTCCAGTCCAGGTGGTCGGGCTCCACGGTCACTACGATGCTGTTGCCCCTGATTTGAGCCTCTGCGGGGAGCAGGGCCAGGATGGCTAAAAGCGATAAAACCAGTTTTTTCATGTGTCCTGTTCTATATTTATATTCGACGTTGCAAAGTTAGTTGTTTTTTGGGAAATATGCTTATACTTTCTTTGCAAGTTTTTGCACTTTTGTAAAATTGACGGGGCGGTTGCTGAAAAGGGCCGTAGCGCTTTATAAGTTTGGACGAACCAAAGTAGGAGTTTGGACGAACCAAAACAGGAGTTTGGACGAACCAAAGTGGGAGTTTGGACGAACCAAATTTTTAGGAAGTTTTTGGTGAGATATTGGTCTGTTGGGTAGGATTATCACAAATTTTTAATAAAAGTGTCAATAAAAAGCAAATTAAAGTTATGTGGTATAAAGAAAAATGCTTACTTTTGCACTCGAAAGTGAGAATTGAAGATTAGACCCCCCTTGCCCCCCTGTTTAGGGGGGGGAAAGATTGAAGATTGAAAATTTACAATAATATTAATTAAAAACCAACTAACAAAAAAAACCGTATGAATTTAAATTGCAGTAAAAATTGTATGGTGGCGACTTTTTGCCTGGCTTCTGTGCTTGGCTATTCGCCACGGCTGTCTGCTGCTCCGGGGGGAAGCGCCTTGCCTCTTCCCAATGAAGTGCAACAGACGAAGAAGATCACTGGTACGGTGAGCGATGCGATGGGGCCGGTGATTGGTGCCAGCATCAAAGTGAAGGGCACGAACACTGGTGTTGTGACCGACTTTGACGGTAAATTCTCGCTACAGGCTTCGCCGGGCCAGACGCTGGTCATCACCTACGTTGGCTACCTTCCGAAGGAGGTGAAGATTACTTCTCAGAGCGACTATGCCATTACGATTGTCGAAGACCGCCAAATGCTGAACGAGGTGGTGGTAGTGGGTTATGGTACGATGAAGAAGAGCGACGTGGCTGGTGCCACGGGAAGTATGGACGAGAAGAAGATGAAGGGTTCGATTATCACCAACCTGGACCAGGCTTTTGCAGGCCGTGTCGCTGGTGTGACAGCAGTCCAGACCTCTGGTGCCCCCGGTTCTTCGTCGAGTATTCGCGTGCGTGGCCAGGCCACGATCAATGCAGGTGCTGAGCCTCTCTATGTGATTGACGGTGTGATCTGGAACAACGGCAATTCGTCGGGAGCGTCGGTCGGTCTGGGAGACCGTTTAGGTAACGGTTCCGTTTCATCGGTGTCGCCCCTGTCGACCATCAACCCCAACGACATTGTGAGTATGGAGATATTGAAGGATGCCTCTGCCACTGCAATTTATGGTGCCCAGGGTGCCAATGGTGTGGTTCTGATTACGACAAAGCATGGTAAGACGGGTGAGGCCAAGTTCAGCTATGAGGGCATGGTGGCCTGGCAGTATCAGGGAAAGCGCATTGACATGCTGAACCTGCGCGAGTTTGCCGAGTTCTATAATGATATGGTGGCCCAAGGGGCTGCCACTGAGGACGAAAGCCTGAGCGACCCCAGTCTGCTGGGCAAGGGCACGAACTGGCAGGATGCCATTTTCCGTACAGCTCTGCAGCACCAGCACCAGGTGAGTGCCCAGGGTGGTACGGATGCGGTGAAATATTATGTCAGTGCCAACTATATGGACCAGGACGGTACCATCATCGGCTCGAACTTTATGCGTAATGGAGCCCGCGTGAACTTGGACGCGCAACTGAAGCCTTGGCTGAAGCTGGGCCTGAACGCCACCTACTCGCACACATCGGAGAAGCTGCTGAAGGCCGACCAGGACGAGGGTGTCATCACCTACGCGCTGACCACCCCACCCTATCAGCCCATCTACAACATTGAGGGTGGCTACACTTCGGTTTCGCGTGAAGGCATGAGCAACCCCAACCCGGTGGCCCTGGCCCTGATGAACGACTACCGCTACAAGCGCAACCTGCTGAACGGAAACCTCTTTGGGGAGGTGACGTTTATGAAGGGGCTGGTGTGGCATACTGAAATAGGCTACAACTTCAACTGGGACCGTGCCTCCACCTTTGAACCCTCTGTGAACCTTGGCAACTGGACGAAGGCTCAGAACCAGGCTCGCCTGCAGAAGACCACAGGTCAGTTCATACAGATTAAGAACTACCTGACTTATAACGGCCAGATTGGCAAGCACGGCTTCTCGGCTATGGTTGGCCAGGAGTGCTGGGAAAGCAAGTGGGACTATGCAAGCCTGTTCAACACCGACCTGCCTTCAAACAGCATCCAGAATCCGGCACTCGGTACTGGTGAGCCTCAGATTGGTTCAGGTTTCGGCTCGGCAGCTATGTCGTCGTTCTTCACGCGCGAAACCTATAATTATGACGACCGCTACCTGCTGACTTATACCTTCCGTCGCGACGGTAGCTCGAACTTCGGTCCTGACATGCGCTGGGGTTCGTTCCACTCTTTTGCTGCTGCCTGGCGCTTCTCAAACGAGGCATTCATCAAGAATTTTGCCGAGAAGTGGCTTTCCAACGGCAAGCTCCGCATCGGCTGGGGCCAGACAGGTAACTCGAACATCGGCGGTGGCAAGTGGGCTTCAGACCTGAGCGTGATGGAGTCGGGCCTCGGCACTTCGCAGCGTCCCGCCCGTATCGCCAACCGTGAAATCCACTGGGAGAAGCAGGAGCAGACCAACATTGGTCTGGACTTGGGCTTCTTGAACAACAAGTTTAACATCACTGTCGACTGGTACAAAAAGGTTTCCAACGACATGCTCATGCCTATGCAGCTGCCTTCATACATGGGCACCAGCGGCAACGGCTCTTCCGCCCTTGCAGCCCCCTGGGGTAACTATGGCAAGATTGAAAACACCGGTTTTGAGCTGACTGTGAACACCCATCCCATTTCGACCAAGGACTTCTCCTGGGACTCGGAGTTTGAAATCTCTTGGAACAAGAACAAGCTGAAGGAATTGGCAGGAACGGCCAGCGCCTCCATCTACGGCTATGGCATGTGGACCGACATCGTGTCGAAGAGCGACGTCGGGCAGCCTCTGTTCCAGTGGTACGGCTATGTCACCGATGGTGTCTACACCAGTTTGGAGGACATCGAAACCTCTGCAAAGCCTGTGGCTTACGGCAACAACGGCTTCAACCGCTACAATACTGTGTGGGTGGGCGACATCAAGTACAAGGACCTGAACAGCGACGGTGTCATCGACGAGAACGACCGCACGTACTTGGGCAACCCCATGCCAAAGTACACCTTTGGCTGGACCAACACCTTCCGCTATAAGGACTTCGACCTGAGCATCTTCATCAACGGCTCCTACGGCAACAAGGTGTTCAACTACCTGCGCATGAAGCTCGACGGCATGAACAGCGTATGGCAGAACCAGGCAGCCACCATCAGAGACCGCTCCGTCATCACGGCCATCGATCCCAACAAGGACTACAGCAACGGCTACGTGGGCAACAACTCCGGCACGGTGTGGAACTGGTATGACGACATCGACAATGTGCAGGTGGCACAGCCGAACTCACTGCCTGCTGTGCGTCTGAACGACCCGAACAACAACCGCCGCATCAGCGACCGCTATGTGGAAAACGGCAGCTACCTGCGTATGAAGAATATCACGCTGGGCTACACCGTTCCCAAGAAATGGCTCAAGCACGTGGGAGTGGACAACGTCCGTGTATATTGCAACATCCAGAACCTCTTCACCATCACCGGTTATGACGGCTACGACCCTGAAGTGGGTGCCTCTACGGCAGATTCCAACGGTTATGTGTATGGACTCGACAACGGACGCTATCCGTCACCGACAGTCTATTCATTTGGTCTTAACTTGTCATTCTGACGATTGACCATTGGACATTGAAGATTGAAAATTGAAAATTATAAGATACAATTATGAAACTATATAATATCAAATCTTTAGCATGCATTGCTTTGATGGGTCTGGCAGTATCATCGTGTGATGACTATCTCGACAGACCAACGGAAGACGGCTATGATACTTCCAACTATTATAGCACAGATGCACAATGCCGTGCGGGCGTGAACTATCTGTACAACTCGCCCTGGTACGACTTCCAGCGCGGCTTCTTCAAGACTGGCGAGGTGATGTCGGGCAACTACTACATGGGCAGCTCACCCTATCTCACCTTCACCCTCGACGGCTCCGACCAGGACCTGGCCAACATGAGTGCCTCGCTCTGGGCCGTGAACACCCACGCCACCACAGTCTACAACAACATCAAGAACGCCACCGGCGCTTCTGAGGCTGTGAAGAACGCCACAATGGGCGAGTGCCTGGCATGGAAGGCTATGGCCTATTTCTACCTGGTGCGCTCGTTTGGTGCCGTGCCCATCGTCCACGACCCGGCTGCCACCATCAACAGCCAGCAGTCGACCTCTCTTCACAAGGCCAAGATCAGCAATGTGTATGACTACATCATCAAGATTTTGGAGAAAGCCATCGAGCTGCTGCCTGAAAAAGACCCCACGAACAATGGCCGCATAGACAAGTACTGCGCCAAGGCTTTGCTGGCCAAGGTCTATCTGACAAAGTCCGGCTTCAGCGAGAGCAACACCACCTACAATCCCGGCACCTACAGCTACATCACCTGTACGGCCCACCAGCGCAATGCCGATGACCTGAAGAAGGCAGCCGACCTGGCTCTTGATGTCATCGAGAACAGCGGCCGCGTGCTCATGGAAAACTATTCAGACATCTTCCGTGGCGAGAACAACGTATGCGACGAGGCTCTCTTCTCATGGGCCTGGACTATGGGAGCACACTGGACCTGCCAGAACACCTTCCAGAGCGACCTCGTCATCGAGGGCTTCGATGAGAACGGTGATGACTGGGGAGGCTGGGGAGGACCTTCTGTTGACTTGCAGGATGCCTTCAACGAGAATGCCCTGAGCCTGAACCGACAAAATGTTGACGAACGCCGCAAGGCTACGCTGATGATGGCCGGCGATGTATACGACTACTTCTATGCCGACTGTGGCGGCTTCGAACTGGTGAAATATTGCTATGGCGGCTATGAAGCCGACGGACACCCCGGACCCGGACAGTGGGAAAGCCCCACAGGAGCCGGCGAGGTGAAGCACCTCTACGGCAACAATGCCGACCACGCACGCTTCTACGGCAGCCCAGCCGGACGTATGGCATACGCACTCTACACCCACATCCTGCGCCTGGCTGATGTCTATCTCATCTATGCAGAGGCCGCTATGGGCAACAGCAGTTCGTCAAGCGACCCAAAGGTGCTCGATGCATTCTATCAGGTGCGCCACCGCTCGGTGAAGGGCTATCAGTATCCCACCAGCATCACCTGGGAGGACATCTGGAAGGAGCGCCGCCTGGAGCTGGCCTGCGAGGGCGACCGCTGGTATGACTTCGTGCGCCGCTACTACTACGACCCGCAGGGGGCCATCAACGAAATCAAGGCACAACGCCGCAATGGCTACAACGGCCTGAACGACCTCTACAAGACCTACTACGAGAGTGGTGCCTTCAACGTAGACCCCTCGAAGCACAACTACGACACGCAGGCCACCGCACCCAACGTGACCGACCGCAGCTTCACCATTCCCCTTCCTTCAGCCGACATCGACTACAACCCACTGCTAATGGAGGCTCCGGAAGACTATGACCTGAGCGGAATATCCTTTTGATTGAAAATCGAAAATTGAAAATTGAAAATTATGAAAACCAAATATTTCAACGACTTACTTGCGGTCTGGCTCGTAGGCTGCGCTACATGCGCAACGCTCAACTCCTGCAAAGACCAGCCCGATGAGTTTGAACTGACAGATGGAACTCCCACCATCAATTACATCCGCCCGGCCAGTGCCAGCGCAAGCGACTCGCTGCTTGTGGAGGCCTATCCCCAGGCAACTATTTGCCTTGTCGGTTCTAATCTGACCAGCATCCAGCAGATGTACTTCAACGACAAGAAGGCCATCCTGAACACAAGCTTCATTACTGAAAACACGCTGATTGTCCAGGTTCCCAGCGACATTCCCGACCTGGTGACCGACAAAATCTATCTGATTACTGAAGGTCACGACACGCTGACGTATGACTTCCACATCGTCATTCCGGCTCCTGTCGTGTCTCAGATGTCGTGCGAATATGCTACTCCCGGCTCTGTGGCCACTATCTATGGCAGCTACTTCATCGACGACCCCAACGTGCCACTCACCATCACATTCCCTGACGGAAAGACGGCGGAGATCAAGAGTATCAATGCTTCGCGCAGTACCGTTTCATTTGTTGTGCCTGAGTGCACAACTGAAGGACAGATTACCGTGAAGTCAATATATGGCTCCGGCAAGTCATCGTTCCGCTTCTTAGACTCACGCGGTATGCTGTTCGACTTCGACAACGGCAACGCCGTGACGGGGGCCGTCCTGGGATGCCACGGATGGCACAACGGCCTGACCATCACCGACGCTGAGAATCCCATCTCCGGCAAGTACCTCATCCTGGGCAATGCGACACTTGACGAGGATGGCTCTTGGGACGACGGAAACTTCGCCTTCGAGTACTGGCCAGGCAACTGGCAGGACCCCGAAGACTATCAGGGCGACGGCGTGCGCCTGACCGACCTTGCTGACTTCAGCGACTACATGAACATGTCGTACAAGTTTGAGATGTGCATCCCCAAGGCCAATCCTTGGATGTCTGGTGCCATGCAGTTCATCGTGGGTGGCGTTACCAAGATTTCTATGGGTAGCAACGACCCGAAGGTAAAGGACATCTATGGCAATTTGCTCGCTGGTTGTAACAATACCTACTTCAACAACGACGAGCTGCCACGCGGCATCTATCGTCCTTGGGAAGCTACCGGCAGCTACGACACAGCCGACGAGTGGATCACCGTCACGCTGCCCATCAGTGAGTTCAAGTATGGTATGAGCGGCGGAGCTGCTACCGGCAGTCTCTCGTCAAGCGACTTCACCAGTCTCCTCATCTTTGTTGTCGGTGGTGGCATCAAGGGAACCGAGTGTACCCCCATCATCAAGATTGACAATGTGCGTGCAGTACCTAACAAGTAACATTAAGCCCCTAACATGATTATGAAAAACTTTAAGAATATATTCGCACTGGCAGTGATAGCCCTCCTGGGGCTGTCGCTGGCAGGGTGCAGCAGCGACGACCTGGATACCAACCAGTATCAGAGCGGTGTCTCGCTCAATGTGTACGGCCCGTCGCCTGTAATGCGCGGTGGTCAGCTTCGCTTCTTAGGAAGCAACCTCGACCAAGTGAGCCAGGTCATCCTTCCCGAAGGCATCACCATCACCGACATCAAGGTGGTGCAGGCCGGCGTTCCCAGTGAAATCCAAGTGACTGTTCCCAAAGACGGCCCCGTGGAAGGACTGGTGAAACTGGTGACGAAGACCAACCAGACGATTGTCACAAAGACCGACCTCAAATATATTGAGGGCATCGAAATCACGAAGGTTCCAGCTAAGGCTATGCCTGGCGATGTCATCAAGATTGAGGGTGACTATCTGAACCTCATCCATTCGCTGGCATTTGCCGACAATGTGGTTGTCAGCGAGCAGGACTTTGCCTCACACACACGCTACGCCATCGAGGTCGCAGTACCTGAAGAGGCCAAGACTGGCAAGATGGAACTCTACACAGCCGACCTGACGGTCATCGACAAGAGCAAGGTGGAGTATCAGATTATGCAGACCGAGGAAGCCATCGAGATTGGCCTGCCCGAGGTGAGCAAGCTGAAAGGCCGCAACGAGGCTGATGCCCAGGGCGCGATTACCGCCAAGGCTGGCGAGAAGCTCACGTTCACAGGCACCTACTTCAACGTGGTCGCCGACGTGACCATCGGCGGCGTCAGTGCCGAAGACATCACGGTGTCGGAAGACCGCACCAGTCTGACGCTCACTCTGCCCGCTGTGGCTCTGAGTGGCGACATCGTGCTCGTCTGCAAGTCGGGTGTTGAGGTTCCCGTGGGAACGCTGAACACGGTGAAGCCCACCAACGGCGTGGCTGCTCCGAAGCCTGTCAAGGCTGGCCAGGCACTCACCATCAGCGGTGCCGACATGGACTTGGTGACCGCTGTCAACTTCCCCACTGGCAATGCTACTGTCGACGGTGGCGAGATTGAGGCAAGTGCCGACAAGGTGGTCGTAAAGGCCATGCCTGAGACGGCTGTTGAGGGCAATCTGGCACTGGTGATGGCCAACGGAGAAACCGTCGAAGTGGCCTTCACGCTGGTGAAGCCTACCGTAAATGGTTACGACAACACAACTGTAAGTGCTGGTGGCACACTCACCATCAAGGGTACCAATCTCGACTTGGTGAAGAAAGTGCAGTTTGGCGAGTCAGATGTCGTCAAGGTTGAAGGCTCTGCTTCTGCCATTACGCTCACTGTTCCAATGAACGCCACTTCAGGCAGTCCGGTACTGACGCTGGCCAATGGTACGACCGTTGCCAACGTTCCTGCCGTCACTGTTAAAGAGGCTGTGTTCTGCTACTTCAAGGAAATGCCTGCCGAGGATGCCGAACTGAAGGCTGGTGACTCATTCGCACTGCCAGTTGCCAATGGCGACAAGCTGACGGGTGTCGAAATCAACGGCGAGGCCTGCCAGTATGTGCTGACCAATGCTGGCCAGCTGATCATAGGCATTCCCGCCAAAGCCAAGAAGGGTTCGAAGGTTCGCCTCATCTCTTCTAACGGTGAGATTACCTACACGATGGACTTCATCCCCAATACTGAGGTGACGACCGTGCTGTGGACGGGTCAGGCTGTGGCCGACGACTGGGGCAACCAGCCATACGTCCTCTCCGATGCCGGACAGGAACTGAAGGATGCAGGCGTCGTCGCTGGCGACATCATCAGCTTCCACATCACGCCGCTGGATGCTGCCTGGAAACTCCAAATCGTGGAAGGCCACTGGGGACCCACCTACGCCAGCATCTGCAGCTTTGGCAACGACACAGAAGGTGGCAAGTTCACTGAGTACGACCTCGAGGCCAACAAGGGCTACTACAGCATTGAAGTGACTCAGGAAATGCTCGACGCTGCGTTCACCCAGCAGTGGTGGGGCGGTGTGTTCGTGCTCAATGGCGACAACGTGGTCGTCGACCGCGTCACCACCACCCACTATGAGTCGGTCGAGGAAACGCTGTGGGAAGGCGAAGCCATTGCCGACGACTGGGGCAACCAGCCCTACGTCCTCTCCGACGCAGGCGCAGAGCTGGCCGCAGTAGAGGCAAAGGCCGGTCAGACCATTTACTTCTACCTCACTCCGCTGGCTTCCGACTGGAAGCTCCAGATCGTTGAAGGCCACTGGGGACCCACCTACGCCAGCATCTGCAGCTTTGGCAACGACACGGAAGGAGGCAAGTTCACCGAATACGACCTCGCTGGCAATGGCGGCAAGTTCGGTCTCACGCTCACACAGGAAATGCTCAACGCAGCATACACCCAGCAGTGGTGGGGAGGTGTCTTCGTGCTCAACGGAGATAATGTCAAGTGTACAAAGATAACAATAGAATAACAAAACACTTTACGAATTATGAAACTGAAAAATATATTATTCCCAATGTCTCTTGCAGCTGTGGCACTCGTTGCCACAGCCTGCCAGGACACCGACGCTCAGATTGACATCGCTCAAGTCGACGCTCCTCAGTATGTCTCAGCCTACCTCACCGAGGAGAAGCCCGTTTTCTTTGGCGAGACAACAATCAAGGTGGCCTTCGACAAGAACGTTGCCTTCGCTACCAAGAACACCAGCCAGATTACCATCAATGGTGCGGCTGTAGACAAGGCCCTCGTGGCTGGCGCCTCAAAAGAGCTCACCGTCACCAAAACGCTCGACTTCTGCAACGAAATCACCCTGCACATTCCCGCAGGACTCGTCCTTGGACCACAGAAGAAAACCTACGACCAGGCCATCGACGTCACTTTCAAAATAAAGGAAATGCCCAGCAACGAAGCTACAGCAATGACGCAGAAGCTCGGATGGGGATGGAATCTTGGTAACCACTTCGATACCGACAACACGCAATGGGGCTACTGGGATGGTGCCACGCCCTCAGCTGCCCTCTTCAGCCGTCTGGCTGGCGCAGGTGCCAAGACTGTGCGAATCCCTGCCACATGGACTAACCACATGGACGACAGCTACACCATCGACGCTGCCTACCTTGACGAAGTGAAAGGCGTGGTAGACCTGGCTCTTGCAGCTGGTCTCAACGTCATCCTCAACACTCACCACGACTCCTTCGAGACCGATCTGGGCAATGCAGCAGCCGATGCCGAGGTTGCACAGAAAGACTCCACCATCATCGCCAAACTGTGGGAACAGGTGGCCACCAAGTTTGCCGGCTACAACGACCAGCTCATCTTCGAGACCTTCAACGAGGTTCACGCCGGCGACAATTGGGGCGGAGGCAAAGACGAGGAGTATGCCCTGCTCAACAAGTGGAACCAGTATGCTGTCGATGCCATTCGCGCTGCTGGCGGCAATAACGCAACCCGATGGATTGGCGTGGCTGGCTATGCTGCCAACATCGACCTCACCGTTGCCCAACTCGTATTGCCCACAGACCCCGCAAACCGCATCATGGTCGGCGTACACTGCTACGACCCCTACAACTTCTGCCTACAGCCTTACGGCGAAGACGGGGCTGCACTGGCCACACCTGAGTGGGGACATACAAAGGACGCTACCGGCGCAGAGGAACTTTATGCCATCAACCAGCTCTACAAGGTGCGCCAGGCCTACATTGAGAAAGGCATCCCCTGCTATCTGGGCGAGTATGGCTGCGTATGGAAGAACTCAGATTATGAGAACGCCTTCCGTGCCTACTACCTTGAATTTTTCTGCCGTGCTGCCAACTTGGCTGGCATCCCCATGTTCGTATGGGATAATAACGCCAAGAATGCCGGCAACGAGGCCAACGGCTACATAGACCATGAGACGGGCGCATGGCTGAACGACAGCGAGACCCTCATCCCCATGATGGTCAATGCCTGCACCAGCAACGACACCTCTTACAGCTTCGCCGCTATCTGGGCAAAGTCACCTGTTGCCGCAGCTCCCTAAATTAGGATGTTAGGAATCTGAACAAATGCAGATTTCCGCAACAGACACCAATCAAGCAGACCCAAGCAAAAAAGATTGCTTGGGTCTGCTCTTTTTGTACTCGGTGTCTGTAAGTCAGTCGTTTTGAAAAGTGCTGTTTATGAGAGAGTCCACACTCTCTGGAATCTGAGAGCGGATAAAGTCAGCCGTTCCGTCTGGCAGGAAGAGCGTTCCATATTTGCCAGAGCAATGATAGACGTAAGCATCAAAGACAATGGCATCGGCACTATACAGGCGCAGGGTTTCAGTAGTGCCACCACAACATCCGCCGCTATCCGTTTCATCATGCTTCTTGATGCCTTTCTTCGACAATTCCTCCTTAAAGATTTGAAAGTCCGTTGGCGTATTTGAATATTGCTTCGACAACAGAACATCGCCATAGCTGTCTATCACCATTGTCTTCATACTATCCGTGATGGTGATGAGATAACTTCGATGATAATCTGGAGCAACGGAAGAATCTCCGTAGCGGTACTCGATTTTGGTTGTCTTTTCCCAGTCTGCCGCAGTAAGGGCAGGAGCGTCTGTCGGAGCATTACTTCTGCCTCCACACCCCAACAGGGTTAATATCAAAGGCAAGAACTTCTTTTTCATAGAAATTGATTTAGTTTTTAATACTTGGGCAAAGTCACCTTCTTCTCAGAGTCTCTACGATGCGGGCCATCTGGTTGGGGATGCGTATCTGCTGCGGGCACTTTGAGAGGCAGGCCTCGCAATCGGTACATTGCGTGGCCCACTTGGAGGTTTCGGGCAAGGCCTTTTTGAGTCCGTCGGCAAACTGCTGTTTGCGTGTCATGTAATCGTCAGCGCCCTTTTCGGGCAGGGGCAGCAAGTGGCTGTTGACGGTCTCGTTGTAGTAGGCGAAGTTGCCGGGGATGTCCACGCCGTAGGGGCAGGGCATACAATAGGCGCATGTGGTGCAGGGAATGGTGGGATAGCCCGACATCTGGTCGGCAATGTCGGCCAGCAGCTTGTTCTCCGCCTCGGTACAGTTCTCCAAAGGCGAGAATGTCTGCACGTTGTCCACCAGATGCTCCATGCGGTTCATACCGCTCAGGGTGGTCAGCACATTTGGATAGGAACCCACCCAGCGGAAGGCCCATCGGGCGGTGCTGTCGCCAGGACGTACCGCCTCTAACTGACTGGTCAGTTCGGGTGCCATGCGCCCAAAAGCACCTCCACGCAAGGGTTCCATGATGACACATTGTATGCCCAGTTTATCCAGTTTGCCGTACAGGTATTCGGCATCGGCATCGTGGCGCCGGCCTTGGCGCAGGGAGGCGTGTCTCCAGTCCAGGAAATTCATCTGGATCTGCACGAAATCCCAGTGGTATTCATCGTTGTGGTCGAGCAGCCAGTCGAAATCACGCACGTCGCCGTGGTACGAGAAGCCCAAGTGCTTGATGCGCCCGGCCTCACGCTCTTTCAGCAGGAACTCCAAGATGCCGTTGTCGAGGAAACGGCCTTTCAGCGAGTCCATTCCGCCGCCTATGCTGTGGAGCAGATAGTAGTCGATATAATCCACTTTCAGCCGCTCCAGCGACTGTTCGTACATTTTCTTCGAGTCATCGAAGCTCCAAAGCCTGCGGTTCTGGTTCGACATTTTCGTTGCCACGAAGAATTTGTCTCGCGGAAAACGCGAAAGGGTATTTCCAGTAAGCACTTCCGAGCGTCCGCCCATATACATCGGAGCGGTGTCGAAATAGT
This sequence comes from Prevotella sp., assembly GCA_017960525.1. Classification (GTDB taxonomy): domain Bacteria; phylum Bacteroidota; class Bacteroidia; order Bacteroidales; family Bacteroidaceae; genus Prevotella. The sequence continues at coordinate 45,949 of JAGCZA010000049.1, read as the reverse complement.
TGACGCCGTGGGCGATGGCATAGTCGACGAGGCGGTCCACCTCCTCCTGGTTGTCCGGCAGACGCATCATGCCGAATCCTAACAGCGAAATCTTCTCGCCCGACCCGTGCTGCACCCTGTAGGTCATCTGGTTCTTGTCCTCACCGATGGCATTATTCTGCGGCTTACCTGCATTTCCTGCCAATACGTTCAGCGGCTCCATAGCCATCATAGCCAGTGCCGACCCGGCTCCCATTCCCAGCCTTTGCAGGAACTGGCGCCTGCTCATGTCAGATTTCTTCTCTTTCATTTTTCAAATCATTTAAGTCGTTAGTAATGTGTGATATTCTTCTAAAACATTTGGTTCGTCCAAACTCTGAGAGGGGGTAAAGCCGTCCATCAGAGTGCGATATTGGTCGGAGCCGATGGCCAACTCTGAAAGTTCCAACTCGGCGGGGTGACGGCGGAAAGCCATCAGGAATCGGCGGGGCGGCTTGAGCGACGAGGTGAATACGCTGCACTGGCGTACCTTGAACAAGCCAGCCAGAGCGGCCTCACTTTCCAGACGGGCCTTCCCATCCGCCGGCACCACAACGGAGAGTTCGCCTCCGTCGGTCAGTAACTGGCGTGCCCTGCCCATAAGTTGAGCAAAACTGAGGGTCACAGCGTGACGGGCCAGGGTGCGCCTGTCGTCAGGACATACGAGTGCGTCCTCGAAGAAGGGCGGATTGCAAACGATGGCGTCGAAAGACTGGCCAGCCAGAATATCGGGCTGCACCACATCGCCCTCGACGATGTTCACCCGACTGGCAAAGGGCGATTCGGCCACATTGGCCCGCGCCTGACTGACGGCGGCATCGTCAATGTCGATGCCCACTACCCTCACCTGCGGATAGCGCTGCGCCATCATCAGGGCTATCAGCCCCGTGCCCGTGCCTATGTCGAGCACGAGCGGAGCCTCCGTCTCAGCGGCGGCAGGCAGCAATGCCCACGCGCCCAGCAGGGTGCCGTCGGTGCCCACTTTCATGGCACATTGACCCTGTCGGATGGTGAATCGCTGGAAGCGGAAATAGTCGTTTGCCATAACTTGCCTCAATTCTTCGATGCAAAGTTACTAATAATTCCTAAATATTAATGCATAATCGGCAAAAAAATATTACCTTTGCACGCTAATTTGTGGTAAAACGAGAAAAATATAATAAATAGAAACAGATGGATGAACAAAACACCTCGGCATTCTCAATGATTGCCGATATTGAAGGCGACATAAACTCCCTGATGGAAGACAACTGCCCCAATGAGGTGCCCATCTTGCCGGTGCGCAACATTGTACTTTTTCCCGGCGTGGTGGCCCCCATAATCATTGCCCGCGAGTCGAGCATGAAACTGGTGCGCAAGGCTGAGAAACAGAACGCGCTGATAGGCATTGTCTGCCAAAAAGACCCCGATATAGAAATGCCCGTCGAGGGCGACCTGCACGATTGCGGTGTTTATGCCAAAGTGCTCAAGCAACTCACCCTGCCCAACGGTATGGTGACCGTCATTGTGCAAGGTATGGGCCGGCTGAAACTCCTCAAGATTATCAGCGAATTCCCCTACCTGACGGGCAACGTGGAATCCATCCCTGAACTGATGCCCGACAAGCACGACAAGGAGTGGCGCACGGCCATCGACGACTTGCGCCGGATGAGCGACCAGTATATCAGCATCAGCGACGACATACCCGACGAGGCTATGTTTGCCATTCATAACATCAACAACGATGTGATGGCGCTCAACTTTGTCTGCTCCAACATGCCTTTCTCCTGCAAAGAAAAGATTGGGCTGCTGAAAGTGGAGTCGGTAAAGGAGCGGCTCTTTGGGGCGATGAAGGCCCTGAACCGCGAAATCAACCTGCAGAAGCTGAAGGCGGAGATACGCAACAAGACCCGCGAAGATTTGGACGAACAGCAGAAGAACTACTTCCTGCAACAGCAAATCAAGAACATGAAGGCCGCCATGAGCGAGGACGGCGAGTCGTCGCCAGAGCGTGTGGCACTGGTCGAGAAGGCAAAGAAAAAGAAATGGCCGGAAGAGGTGGAGAAGGTCTTTGTGAAGGAACTGGAGAAACTGGACCAGACGTCGTCGCAATCGCCTGAGTTCAACCTCCAACTCAACTATCTGCAGACCTTCGTCGGCCTGCCCTGGGGCGAATATACCAAAGACGACCTGAACTTGCAACGGGCGCAAAAGATACTGGACCGCGACCATTACGGTATGGAGAAAGTGAAAGAGCGCATCCTGGAGTATATGGCTGTGCTGTCGCTGCGTGGCGACCTGAAAAGCCCTATCCTGTGCCTCTACGGCCCTCCGGGCGTGGGCAAGACCAGCCTGGGCAAGAGCATCGCCGCCGCCATGAAGCGCAAATACGTGAGGATGTCGCTGGGCGGACTACACGACGAGGCAGAGATTCGCGGCCACCGCCGCACCTACATCGGTTCAATGCCAGGCCGCATCCTGAAGAGCATCCAGAAAGCCGGCTCCAGCAATCCCGTGTTCATCCTTGACGAAATAGACAAAGTGACGCAGGCGACGGTGAACGGCGATCCTGCATCAGCCCTGCTCGAAGTGCTCGACCCAGAGCAGAACTCAGCCTTCCACGACAACTATTTGGAGGTGGACTATGACCTCTCAAAGGTGCTCTTCATCGCCACGGCCAACAACCTCTCAACCATTCCCAAGCCCCTACTCGACCGTATGGAGATTATTGAGTTAAGTGGCTATATCACAGAGGAAAAGATTGAAATCGCAAAGCGTCACTTGATTCCCCGCGAACTGGAGAATACGGGTCTAAAGACCTTGAAGGACAAGCCGAAATTCACCAAAGCCGTCATCGAGAAAATCATCGAGCAATACACCCGCGAAAGCGGCGTCCGCCAGTTGGAGAAGCAAATCAACAAGGCGATGCGCAAATTGGCGTACAAACGGGCGATAAGCCACCAGAATTTAGAGATTGGTGACGTCAGTCCTGACACCAGCAAGACTAAAGTCTCTCAACCCTCAACTCTCAACCCTCAACAGTTGGAGGATTTGCTTGGCAAGCCGCCCTTCTACCGCGACATCTACCAGGGCAACGACTATGCCGGTGTGGTGACGGGTCTGGCGTGGACCAGCGTGGGCGGCGAGATACTCTTCATTGAGACTTCGCTCTCGAAAGGCAAGGGCCAGAAACTGACGCTGACGGGCAATCTGGGCGATGTGATGAAAGAGAGTGCCGTGCTGGCATTGGAGTACGTGAAGGCCCATGCCGACAAACTGGGCATCGACTACCGCATCTTCGAGCACTGGAACATCCATATCCATGTGCCGGAAGGGGCCACGCCAAAGGACGGCCCGTCGGCGGGCATTACCATCGCCACCTCAATCGCCTCGGCCCTGACACAGCGCAAGGTGCGCAAGAACACAGCAATGACAGGCGAGATTACGCTACGCGGAAAGGTGCTCCCCGTGGGCGGCATCAAGGAGAAAATCCTGGCCGCCAAACGTGCCGGCATCACCGACATCTTGCTCTGTCAGGAGAACGAGAAGGACATCCTCGAAATCCCCGACATGTACCTGAAGGGTGTCAGTTTCCACTATGTAGAGAACATTCAGGACGTTTGGAACTTCGCCCTCACCAACGAACTGGTGAAAAACCCCACTACATTTGACATTCCTGAAGATGACCTTCGAACTACAACATAACGACCCTTGCAGCAACGCCCGCGCCGGACTCATCACCACCGACCACGGGCAGATACAGACGCCTATCTTCATGCCCGTGGGCACCTGCGGCTCGGTGAAGGGCGTGCACTTCTCGGAACTGCGCGAACAGGTGAAAGCCCAAATCATACTGGGCAACACCTACCATCTGTATCTGCGGCCAGGGCTGGACATTCTCAGGAAAGCCGGCGGACTGCATAAGTTCAACACCTGGGACAGGCCGATACTGACCGACAGCGGCGGTTTTCAGGTATTCTCGCTCACCAGCATCCGCAAACTGAGGGAGGAGGGTTGCGAGTTCCGCAGCCATATCGACGGCTCGAAACACATCTTCACGCCGGAGAACGTGATGGACACCCAGCGCATCATCGGCGCCGACATCATAATGGCCCTCGACGAATGTCCGCCAGGGGAGAGCGACTACCAGTATGCCAAGAAGTCGCTGGGACTGACCCAGCGCTGGCTGGAGCGCTGCATCAAGCGCTTCAACGAGACCGAACCGCTCTACGGCCACCAGCAGACACTGTTCCCCATCGTTCAGGGCTGCAAGTACAAGGACTTGCGCGAGGATGCCGCCAAGCACGTGTGCGACCTCCTGCCCACCATCGGCGACGGCCAAGGCGGTCTGAGCATCGGCGGTCTGGCCGTGGGCGAACCAACGGAGGTGATGTACGAAATGATTGAGGTGGTGAACGCCATCCTGCCCAAAGACCGCCCCCGCTACCTGATGGGCGTGGGCACGCCCCAGAACATACTGGAAGCCATAGAGCGTGGCGTCGATATGTTCGACTGCGTGATGCCCACACGCAACGGTCGCAACGCCATGCTCTTCACCTATCAGGGCACGATGAACATGCGCAACAAGAAATGGGAGCAGGACTTCAGCCCCATCGACCCCGACGGCTGCTACATAGACCGCCTGCACAGCAAGGCCTATCTGCACCATCTCTTCAAGTCGCAGGAACTGCTGGCCCTGCAACTGGCCTCCATCCACAACCTGGCCTTCTATCTGAGGCTGGTGGGCGACGCACGGCAGCACATCATCGAAGGCGACTTCACACAATGGAAACGCTCGGTCATCGAAGACCTGGGCCGCCGAGTGTGACAAATCCGAAAAAACACAAATCGTAAATGAAGAGGCTCGACTGGTACATCATCAAGAAGTTCATCGGCACGTATATCTACTCCATCGTGCTGATCATCTCCATTAGCATTGTGTTCGACTACAACGAGCACATGGCCAAGTTTGCCAGCACCCACGCGCCGTGGCGGGCCATCATCTTCGACTATTACGCCAACTTCATTCCCTACTTCGCCAACCTCTTCTCGCCTCTGTTCGTCTTCATTGCCGTCATCTTCTTCACCTCGAAACTGGCGGGCAACAGCGAGATTATCGCCATGCTGGCAGCGGGAACCAGTTTCCGAAGGCTGATGCGGCCCTATATGCTGTCGGCAGCCTTCATTGCCCTGGTGAACTTCGGGCTGGGCGCATACATCATCCCGCAAGGCAACATCGTGCTGCAAAACTTTGAGACGCTTTACAAGAACAAGAAACGCCACACCTCGGCACAGAACGTGCAACTGCAAGTAGGGCCTGGCATCATCGCCTACATCCAGCAATACGACAACAACGCCAAGCGCGGCTACGGCTTCTCGCTCGACCAGTTTGAGAACAAGAAGCTGGTGAGCCATCTCACGGCCAACGTCATCCAGTATGACACCATCAGCGACACACGCAACCACTGGAAAGTCATCAACTACAAGATACGCACCCTAAAGGGCCTGCGCGAGCAAATCACCACCGGCGCCGAACTGGACACGATGATTATGATGGAGCCGATGGACCTGGTGTTCAACAAAGGCCAGCAGGAGACGTTCACCTCGCCAGAACTGAAACGCTACATCTCCAAGCAGCAAGAGCGCGGCTCGGTGAATGTGGTGCAGTATGAGGTGGAGTACCACAAGCGCATAGCCACCTCGTTTGCCTCGTTCATCCTGACCATCATCGGCGCCAGCCTCTCCGCCCGCAAGCGGAAAGGTGGAATGGGCCTCTACTTAGGCATAGGCCTCGCCCTGTCGTTCTCCTACATCCTTTTGCAGACCGTCTCTGCCACCTTTGCCATCAACGCCGGTTGGCCTCCCATGCTTGCCGCCTGGATGCCAAACATCATCTACGCCTTCATCGCCTATTTCTGCTACAGGCAGGCGCCTAACTGATTTTAGGGGGTCAGTCGTTTTCTTCGGTACATCACGACGCAGTCTCTCCCCTCCCTTGTACTACTTTGCAATGGAAGCCCGAAGGGCTAAAAAGATTACAGGAAGGGGTGAAACCCCTGTTAAAAGCGGACGGTAACATTAGCCCCAAAGGGGCGACAGAATGTTCTGCCACCCCTTTGGGGTTTAGCTACGCCCTGCCTATTTACAGGGGTTCCACCCCTGCCTGTGGTCTCAACGCCCCTTTGGGGCTAACCCTCAAAGATGTGTATAAGAGTAGTTGAAGGGAGAGGAATAGTTGCGCATGATTTAGGCAATATGCATCAGAATTGTCAACTTACCCATTTTAACGCGCAGGGCGCACCGTCATCCCTGCGCAGCGGCTGACCCAACCAAACCTAATATACTTATCGTCGTCATTGAAACCGAAATAATTCGCATCGCTAAAGCTACCCAGTCCCTCGACAATCGTCGACACCCAGTATTCGCCGCCTGAACCCTTGCCAACGATGCCAGACCCCAAATTGTAGCCCGCAGCGGGCAGGAAAATGTTACCCCCATTAGAGCCATAAAACATACGTCCTTCCACACCGTTCTGGATAGTCCAAGTGGACATCGTGTTATTCATCAATTCATCAACCTGCGCATGAGTTGGCATGTGCCAAGGTGCGCCCCAGTTGGCCGTAGCTGCGTCATATTCTGTGCCGGCAATGTCGGAGCCAATGTCCACAATTTCATCTTTATCGACATTGCTATTACCATTATAATTATGATAATATGCATACGTACTCCAGTAATACTCGCTTTTCGGCTGCGTCTCTCCCCACGCATAATAATTCCCGTATCCTTCCGGCGTGCTCGCCCCCACGTTGCAGCACGCCCACTTTGTGCCAGAGGGTAGGCCGAGGTCAATTGCATGTGGGTGGTTCTCGTCGGGACAGGATGTATAGGAGGTTTCATCATCTTTAACTTCAGCCATAGCCGTGATGATGGCTGCGATGTCGGCCACGTCGACTTTGCTGTCGTCGTTCACGTCAGCCTCTTCGGGCGAGACATCGAATTTCCCAGCCATAACGCTGATGACTGCAGCGATGTCTGCCACATCAACATTATCGTCGCCGTTCACGTCGCCGAATAAATGGTCTGTGTTACTACTCGAATAGCGCACCTGAAGGGTTTGCGCCGTGACACGATGAATGGAAGTTGTCATCAGCAACAATGTGATGATGGGGAGTAATAAACGAGTTATTTTCATTTGCTCTTTGTTTTTATTGGTTAGTACTAAATTTACTCTCGTCTCTGGGAAACCCACACTAACCTTGGAAACAAGAAAAGCGTAGGTCTTCACCATACGCGACTCAGGTCTGGACCAACCTCTATACTCCTATGGGAAACCTACGCTATGCGCAAGCCTCTTGGAGTATAGATATAGGAATAACTGGTATTATAACCTTCCTACTTTTTGCCCGTTACGCTCTTTCGAGGGTCCAGTTCGAGTCGCGGTTGAGCAAATGAAATCTGTGCGTTCCACCCCAGAAGAGTGTTAGCACGGTGCAAAAGTACGAAAAAGTATGGAATTGGCAAACAAATTACAAGAAAATGTGCATGAGTCCACTCTTGGAAGTCTTTGGATTTGACACGCTTTCCACTCCCATCCGTCCAAACCAAAACAAAGGACTAACCTTACGGGTAGAAAGGTTCGTCCAAACGCATAAATTCTCTCGAGAATTTGCGGGTTTGGACGGAGCAAACTTTAAGTCCGAAATAAGCCTCCTTTTGCTTTGGACGGATGAAGCATTACGGGTGGATCAACTGAAGGTGCCATCAACTGCGAGGTGATGGCCCCGACACGCGAGCGTGTTTGCGAATTTTCAGACCGAATCGGCTCAAAATTCGTGTAATTTATGCATTTTTAAGCCCACGATGAGCCGATAATTGGAAAATAATCACTAAATTTGCACCAATTTAAAGTTTTAGTGATGGATATATCAAAAGAAATACTTCAGTTTCTGCACTCTCTTTAATATGTTTCCCGGAAAAGATTTTGAGATTTGCCCATTTTTGTGTAATTTTGTAGCCGAAAACAAAAAAGTATGAAGTCCCTGGCTTGGGGGACTATTGTTATGACATTTGAAGAGACTTATTTGAACGACAACATCCTCGATGCGCTCTACGACATGCACTTCGAGGAGATGACACCCATTCAGGAGAAATGTATTCCAGAAATACTTGACGGACACGACGTTTTGGGCGTGGCACAGACGGGCACCGGCAAAACGGCGGCCTATCTGCTGCCCATCCTGTCGATGCTTGACGACGGCGGATTTCCTGAAGATGCCATCAACTGCGTGGTGATGGCGCCAACGCGAGAACTGGCACAGCAGATTGACCAGGCCATGCAGGGCTTCGCCTACTATCTCGACGGCGTGAGCTCGATAGCCGTCTACGGCGGCAACGACGGCTCGCGCTTCGACCAGGAGACACGCGGACTGCGCGGCGGCGCACCTGTGGTGATTGCCACGCCAGGCCGACTGTTGAGCCATCTGAAGGTGGGAAACCTCGACCTCTCCCGTACAAGTTTCTTCGTGCTCGACGAGGCTGACCGTATGCTCGACATGGGTTTCTCGGAGGACATTATGCAAATCAACGCCCTGCTGCCCAAGGACTGCCAGAAGGTGATGTTCTCGGCCACGATGCCGTCGAAAATCCGCGAACTGGCCGTCTCGCTGCTGAGAAATCCCGTAGAGGTAAAATTGAAAGTGAGCCGTCCTGCCGACAAAATCCGGCAAATGGCCTACGTCTGCTATGAGCCTCAGAAACTGGGCATCATCAACCATCTGTTCAAGAACGGCGACCTGAAGCGCGTCATCATCTTCTGCGGCAAGAAAGACCGCGTGAAAGACATCAACCGCGCCCTGCAGAAACTGAAAATCAACTGCGCCCCGATGCACTCAGACCTGACCCAGGCCGAGCGCGACGACGTGATGTACCGCTTCAAGAGCGGACAGGTGGATGTGCTCGTGGCTACAGACATTGTGGCCCGTGGCATCGACATCGACGACATCGCCATCGTCATCAATTTCGACGTACCCCACGATGCAGAGGACTACGTGCACCGCATAGGCCGCACAGCCCGTTGCGACCGCGACGGCCAGGCCATCACCCTGGTCAGCGGCGACCAGGACATACGCCGCTTCAAGCAAATTGAGGCTTTCTTGAAGAAAGAAGTGGAGAAACTGCCGCTGCCGGAAGAATTGGGTGAGACTCCCGAATACAAGACCTCCGGCGGCTCAGACAGGGGAAGAGGCCTAAAAGGCAAGGGTAGAGGTTACCGACGTGGAGGCCACGGCAGGCGTGGTGGTCACGGAAAGAAAAACGAAACACCGTGACTTTGGCACAGCCTCGCCCCTTTCACCGGCGTGGCCTGCCAGTCGGCCCTCCCAGCAACTTAGGGATGAGGTCGGCACGGCCAATGCGGCGAAGACTCTGCTCAATGTTGCGGCGCTCTTCAGGCTTATACCAGAAAAAATACTGTCGTTGGGCCAGCTTCTCGCGGGGGCTGCGGGCAGAGAATACGGGCTGTAGCGTGTAGGGGTCGAAGCCCGTGTACCACGTCTCAGTGGCAATGGTCATCGGCGTGGGAGTGAAATCCTGCACCTGCTCCAGTTGGAAGTCCATCTGCCGGGTCTCAACGGCCAGCTCTGCCATATCCTGCTCGCGGCATCCCGGGTGGCTGCTGATGAAGTATGGGATGATTTGTTGGCGCAGGCCCTCCTCGCGGTTGATGCGGTCGAATAGGCGCTTGAAGTCGCGAAAAAGCCTGAACGAGGGTTTGCGCATAAGTTGGAGCACATAGTCGCTGGTGTGTTCAGGAGCCACCTTCAGGCGTCCGCTCACGTGGCGGCAGATGAGTTCACGGGTGTACTCCTGTGCGGAGCGATTGGCTGCCTCGTCGTTGCTTTTGTGCAGTAAGAGATCGTAGCGCACGCCGCTGCCTATGAAACTCCGTTTCACACCAGGCAGGGCATCGACAGCACGGTAGAGGTCGAGCAGTTGCTGGTGGGAAGTGTCGAGATTGGGACACACCTGAGGGTGGATGCAGCTTGGGCGGCGGCATCGCTCACAGGCTTTCGGGTTGCGCCCCTTCATATCATACATATTGGCCGAGGGGCCGCCAAGATCGGAGAGATAGCCCTTGAAGTCGGCCATCTGGGTGATCTGTCGCACCTCGCGGAGGATGCTCTCCTTCGAGCGGCAAGCAATGAACTTGCCCTGGTGGGCGGAGATGGTGCAGAAGGCACAACCGCCGAAACAGCCTCGATGGATGTTCACCGAGTGCTTAATCATCTCGTAGGCAGGGATGCGCTTGCCCCGGTACTTGGGGTGCGGCAGACGGGTGTAGGGAAGGTCGAAGGAAGCGTCGATTTCCGCCGTAGTCATCGGGGGATAAGGGGGATTGACAACCACATAGGATTTACGATTTACGATTTCTACACCCACCTCTTGAATAAGCCGCTGGGCGTGCATCATATTCGACTGCTCCTCAATATGGCGATAGTTTTCGGCCTCGGCACGTTTGCTGCGCAGACATTCCTCGTGGCTGTGGAGCACGATGTCAGAAGGGCTTATGTCGCCCGGTATCTGGTCGGCAGAGCACAGGAATACGGTTTGTGGCAGGTCGGTGATGTCGGCAATGGCCTCGCCCTGGGCCAGGCGGTCGGCCAAAGCCACAATAGTCTTCTCGCCCATACCGTAACTGATGATGTCGGCAGGGGCGTCGCAGAGGATGCAGGGGCGCAGGCAGTCCTGCCAGTAGTCGTAGTGGGTGAGGCGGCGCAGAGAAGCCTCGATGCCGCCCAGCACAATGGGCACGTCGGGGAAGAGTTGGCGCAGAATCTTGGAGTAGACAATGGTGGGGTATTCGGGCCGCATGTCGTGGCGGCCGTCGGGCGAATAGGCATCTTCGGAGCGCAGGCGGCGGGCAGCAGTGTACTTGTTCACCATAGAGTCCATACAGCCAGGGGAAATGCCGAAGAAGAGGCGCGGGCGCCCCAGTTTCTTGAAGTCGCGGAAGTCGCCGTGCCAGTCGGGCTGCGGCACGATAGCCACACGATAGCCTGCTGCCTCTAAAACTCGTCCGATGACGGCCACGCCAAACGATGGATGGTCTACGTAGGCATCGCCTGAAAAGAGGATGACATCAACATAGTCCCACCCACGCAGCTCCACCTCTTTCTTGGTGGTGGGGAGAAAGTCGGTTAACTTATAATCTTCTGGCCTCAATCTTCAATAATCTATTATCAATCTCAATTGAACGGAGTCCCCTGGAACGAACGAACGGTGGTGCCAAGGTTGGCGTGGGACTGGTTCTTCCATTCCACAAAGAGCAGATAGAGATTCTGAAGGCCGAGAGCTTTCATATTGGGATGGTAAAGCACGTCAAGGCAAAGATCAAGTAAGTGCTTGTCGCAGCCGGCTTCCGACTCGAGTAGTGAGCGGACATTGAGTTTCAACTTGTCGAGCACTTGCTCGTCGACGTAGCCATTGGAGTCGATAAGGTCACGCAACAGCTGGTACTGCTCAATGGTTTGGAGGTGTTCTTCAGTCACTTCGATGGTTCTTGACCCTGAAGCATTAGTAATAATTTTTTTCATAATTATTTATAGATTAAAAAGTTAAGTATTCCTTTCATTATCTTTCTCCGTAGATTTCCATCAGTAATACACTCGAAGGGGAAGCCCATCGTGAAGGTGCGGTAGTCGCTGCCCTGATAGGCCACGGCAGCACTACTCCCATTGGCATAGACCATCGCCGGGAAGCCCTGGCCATCGGCGGAAGGCATGAGGATGTCGGTTGAGGTGGCGGCATAGTGGCTCTCGTTGAGTTGGCGGTAGAAGTCGAACTTCAGCCCCAAGCCACTGACATTGCCGTCAGGCTGACGGTTCTGGCCGTCGAAGCGCACTTTCAGCACATTGGCCAGGAAGGCTTGCTCGTCGGCCATCAGCATGTCGGAACCCACGTAGGCTCCGCTTACCAACAACCTTCCGCCGCCGGTAGTATAGACTTTGAGCCGTTTTTGCAGGGCAGAGCGAAAGGTCTTGCAGTCCATTAGGCTGCGGCCATCGTTGCGTTCCAACCCTAAGAGCAGGTCGACCACCAGGTAGTCGGCCAGGTTAAGCTGCCCCGTCTCGACAGCTTGCACCGAGGCACTAACAATACTGAACTGTCCTGAGGCGGCAATGGCCTCGGCATGGGTACGAGGATAGTTGAAATCGTTGCCTGCAATGAAACGGCCCTCCAGCTCGTTGGTAGTGAAACCGAGACCCGTAGAGTCTTCAACCCCAATACGTTTCACATCAAAAACCCGTTGCAAGCCCAACCAACCAGGGGTGCGGCCATAGCTTACACCAATGTCGTCGGCTAAGTCGAAGCCCTGCCCTATGGCAGAAACAGAAGGTGAAGACAGACGATGGAAGCCATTGACAATTAATGCCTTATGGCGCGAGCTTGGATTGTACATTGCCACCAGTTCCTCGGTTGGGAAACTCTGGCCGCCATCGTTGGTGGCCGTCACCCGGAAGCGGTAGAGGACGTAGGGCTTCAGGCGGATATTGCAAGAGGTGCCCCTCAACGGGGTGCCGTTGTCGTAGCCTCCGCCGTCGAGGGCCATATAGAGCACGTAGCCCGTCGGGGCACTATTGTCAGCATCCGATGTATGGGCTTCGATGACCCCCTGCCAACTGAGGCACACCTCGTCGGCCTTATGGGTGAACTCGATGTGGAAATTGTCGGGAGGGAGCGGCTGCACCACGCTCTTTTCTCCGTGGCGTTCAGTCATATAGTGGAGGAGCGTCTTGTAGACAGAACGGGCCATGAAGAAACGGAATGTGGGGTCTTGGCCATAGCGCATATCGCCGAAGTTCTGGTGCGACATAGTCTCCAGAATGGCGCTGGGCACGATGGGCACACGGGTCTCAGAGTAGTTGCGGTCGTAGATTTTACGGCTCTCCCACTCTCCGAAGCGGGCACTCAGGTCTGCCTTGGTGTTGTTGAAAAGGTCGGTAGCCAGTTCTCTCGACATCTCTCGGCTGGTACCGGCTGCCAAGGTGCTGTCGCCATGAGCCGTAGTGCAGATGGTGAGCGAACCGTAAACGCCTTCGCCTGTAGGAGTATGGCCTGCGTCGCTATGAATGGCCAGCGACAACTCTATGGGAACGCCACGACCAGCAGAGTCTGGGGCAAAGACAGAGCCACCGCAAAGCAGGTTGGACATCAGGGAGCGGACGTTAATGTCGTCGGCATAGTCGTTGGTGCCGCCTTTCGAACTGTAGACCTCGTAGGGCATTCCTGCCCATTGCGCCCAATAGCGGGCTCCCTCCAAACAACGGGGCATCTGGCTCGTCTGGCCGCCCCGTTCAATGTTGCCCATACCGCCACCGAAGCGCACGGCATCGGTGGTGACGAAGCCCTTGGCGTCGCTCTGGTTGGTGAGCACCACACGGTTTCCCGCCGTACAGCCCTCGTCGAAATCGAAGGTTCCCAAGTAGACCCAGGTGGAGCCTCCCATCTGCTGGTTCACACTAAACTCGGTAGGCTGGCCTTGGTGCCAGACGGTATAATGGGCATCGTCGACACTTCCCTCTACCGTCTGGTAACTGACATAGACGGCATAGCGGCCTGCCTGTGGCAACAAGGGCTGATAGACGACGCTGCTAGCCTTCGACTTGCTGCGGGCTGCCTCTATCATACGGGCAGTACCGGCCGTGAAGGGGTTCTCGCCGTCGCGGTAGGTGCCGCTGTGCTGGGCAAAACCTGGCGACGGAGTGTTTACCCAAGTGTGGCGGACAGACTGCTCCTGATAGAAAAGCAATGAACTGCGGTCGTCGTTGTCGACTATCACCTCGTTGCGCTGCCAGTCACGCTCACGGGGAGTGAAAACCACCGCTCCGGCATTTTCGAGCATAGGAATGAGGTACGGCACGACGATGGTCTGGGTGAACAGGTCCTCGGTGGTGCCGAAAAGGGCCGGACGCTGCCAGCGCCAATGGTTCTCTGTGAGGTCGAAATAGCGGCCGTGACTGGCCCAAAGGGTGATGTGGCGTCCGTCAAGGCCGTGGTCAATATCGAAAGCCCTGGACGTGCATTTCACCCAAGGCTTCCCCTTATAGTCTATGTCGCCCCAAGTGGTCTGTGCCTCAATGGTGAGGAGTGACAAGTGAAAAGCGACGAGCGCTAACAGTCTAACCTTCCACATTGCCAATCGTAAAGTTTTCGGGGTGCTTCCCCTTGAAGTCCTTGAAATAGAGTTTGATTTGGCGCATATCGTCATCGGCATTTCCCGATGGGATGATGGCCTTAGTGCAGACGATGCGCTTGCTGCCATAGTCGAGGCCGTATAGCAGGATGGGTATCTGCGCCTTCTGGGCAATATAGTAGAAGCCGCGCTTCCACTCCTCCCGACGGGAACGGGTGCCTTCGGGAGTGACACACAACTTGAAACTAGCCGACTGGCGGGCAGTCTCGGCCAGTGTGTCGGTCAGGCTGTTGTGCTTCTGCCTGATTACGGGTATGCCGCCCAAATGTCTGAAGATAGGGCCGAGGGGCCAGAAGAACCATTCGCGCTTCATCAAAAAGTTACACCCCAGCCCTTCAGCCGAGTTGTAAAACTGCCCCAGAAGGAAGTCCCAGTTGCTGGTGTGGGGTGCCAGGCAGATAATGTACTTGTCGGGATGTTCCTCCGTCACTTCGGTGGACCATCCCATTTGTTTGTACAACAACCAATTGAAGAACTTTTTCAGCATCGTCACCTACCCCGCTTTTCTTAAAGGTTGTTGATTTGGTCGGCCAACTCACCAACCTGAGAGGCCAGTTTCTCACGAAGGTCGCGGAAATACTTCTTGGCACTCATACCAGGCTCCGGATGCGACACACGGCTGACAAAGTTTGACTGCATCTTCACCACGGCATAGAGCACAGCCTCCGCATTGTCGTGGTGGGCCTCATTGCCGTAGAGGGAAGCGGCGACAGCCTCAGTGAACAGTTCGCCGCAGATGAGTTTAATGGTACGTTTCAATGATCTTTTATTTGCCATAATTGGTGAGGTTTATTAGTTTTCCCGCCAAAGATAAGCAAAAAAATCGAAACGTGCAAGTATTTTCCCGAAAATGTGCAAAAGTTTTTTCTTGGGAACGTTTTTTCAGTAAGAGGCAGGCATCCACACGGTCATCTCGCTCTTGCCTCGGTTTCCCCAGGCATAATAGGGAACGAGGCGCACGGTCTTCTTTGCCTTCTTCGTGGCGACATTGCGGTAGAGCGTGCCCTTCCAGTCATCCTCACCCCGCACGTATGCTTCGGTTTCGAGGGCCATCATCCGGCTGCCACCGATGTTCACCTCGACTGGCCGGAACTGTGCTGTGACGGGAATCGTGACGTTGTCGATGTCGGTGCCGTTGAGGTCATTGCTTTCCAGACAATAGAGGATGGGGCCTCGCATCACAGCCACTTGTCCCCTACTCTCTTCAACGAGCGGATTAGCCTCCACAATGCGCGTTTCCATCGGGATGTCGAAACTGATGACGTCGCCCTGCTTCCATTTGCGGTTTACCACCAAGTAGCCCTTCTCCTTATTGATGGACTGCGGTTGGCCGTTGACGGTATAGGAAGCACCGGCTGCCCACTCAGGACAGCGCAGGCCGATGGCAAACTTGTGGTGGCGTGGAGCCTTCAGTTTCTCGATGGTCAGGGTGACGTGACCGCTCCAGGGATAGTCAGTCTGCTGGGTGAGCACAATGTCGCCCACATCATCCAATTTCCCTTTTAACTGGCTGGTGCCAAAGAGGTTCACGTAGATGGTGCCAGTACTGTTCGGACGGGTGAGCGTATAGGCGTAGTCCTGGGCCTCGCAGAGGGTGCGCAGTGTGTTTGGCGGACAGCAGAAGCACGAGATGTACTTCTTGCGCTCCTTCGGCCAGCGCAGGGTGTAGGGCAACTCATCGCTCAGTCGCAAGGGATTGGTGTAGAAGTAACTCTCGCCGTTGAGCGAAATGCCGGGCAAGATGCTGTTGTACAGGCAGTTCTCTACCAAGTCCATATACTTTGCATCGGCTGTAGCAAGGAGCATCCGCCAGTTGAACAGCATATTGCCGATGTTGGCGCAGGTCTCGTTGTGAGCCGTGCTTTGTGGCAACTGGTAGGGGCGCCCGTAACTCTGGTGCACTTTCTGGATGCTGTCGGGCTTGTAGTTGGTGCCATCAGGCGATGTGCCGTCGTAGAGGGCACCGCAAGCGCCGTTGATATACATCTTCCGCTGGGTGATGTCCTGCCAGATGCTGGTGAGGTTCTTCATCAACTGCTCCTCGCCGCTCTCCAAGTAGAGGTCGGCCACGCCTGCATAGAGATAGTTGGCGCGGACAGCGTGGCCCATTGCCTGGTACTGCTGGCGGAAGGGTATACGGTCTTGGTTGTCGTCGGTGCCGTCTTTCACCATCCCACGGATGTCGATAAACTGCCGCAGGAGGTCGAGGTATTTCTTGTTGCCCGTCTCACGGTAAAGTTCGGCCACGCCCATATAGTGCGAGGGGCAGATGGCGTTTCCGGCCAGTTCTTCCGGCGCCCGCTGGCAGAAGTCGTAGAGGAAGTCAGCGGCCTTCACGCCACAATCGAAGAGCGTGGTCTTCCCCGTTGCCCGTTTGTGAATAATGCCCGCCATCATCAGATGCCCCAAGTTGTAGGTCTCGAAGTTCAGGCGGTTCTCAAAGGCAGCATCGTTTTTGGTGCCAACGGCGGTGCCGACGGGTTGAGAGACTTTAGTATTATTGTCGTTGTTCTCTGACGAGGAACTATTGTCTCTCAACTCTGAACTCTCAACTCTTAACCGTTCCTTGATAATCACAGGCGTATGGATATATCCGTCAGCGCGTTGCGCCTTCTGCACCAGTCCAATGAAGCGGTCCATAATCTGCTCCAACTGGGGGTCGCGGGTGATGGCATAGACCGAGGCGACGGCCTCTAGCCATTTGTACATATCGCCGTCGTGAAAGGGAGGGCCGTGGTGCTCGCCCTGCTTCTCGCCAGCGGCCACGAGGAAGTTGTTGAAGCCTTTGCCCTGTGCACTCTGCCACGTCTCCCACATACTTTGCACGCTCGTCTTGCTCAACACGTCGAAGCGCTCGCCCCAGAAGCCACCCGTCCATTGCACGGCAGTCAGGGGCACGCTGGTCATACGGGCGTTTTCGCATTTCGAGGTATTAGTCACTCCGCCCTGCGCCCCAGCGGTGGTACTGGCCATCAGAAAGGCACAGACGGCTATAGCGTTTCTCGTCAGGTGTAGTTTCATATCGTTTATTGCGGTTTGTTCGTTGCAGAATAGTTTATCTTCAAGGCATAACTCTGACGCAGGGCTTCCTTTACGTCGGCAATAAGGCTCATCGGCACATCGCGGTCGGCCTTGATGCTCACAGTCAGGCGCGCCTGGTCGTCGGTGGCCATACGGCTGCGCTCTTCCTCAATGTAGGCACGGATATCGTCGACGGTGGCAAGACGGTTGTTCAACTGGATGGCAAACTGGTCACTCCCCTTAGCCGTGCGCCCCACGTAGATATAGACCACCGACGACTTGTGCGCCAACTTCTGAAGTTCCGTGCCCTGTGGCACGTTG
Source organism: Prevotella sp. (assembly GCA_017960525.1). Lineage (GTDB taxonomy): Bacteria > Bacteroidota > Bacteroidia > Bacteroidales > Bacteroidaceae > Prevotella. The sequence continues at coordinate 28,359 of JAGCZA010000049.1, read as the reverse complement.
TAGCGCACCAGCGGGTCCACGTCGCGCATGTGAGTGACAATCATAAAGAAGAAGAGTACGGTGAAAATGAGGTCGGGCAGAGCCGCTGTGTTCAGCCCTGGCATCTGATGCTCCCGTCTTTTGAATACCCCTCTTCTCATATCTCAATCCTCACCTTTCACTCTTCACTATTCACTCTTCACTGTTCACTAGCGAAGCGCTCTCAATCTCCTCGCTGATGCGCTGCGGATAAACCATTGCCACAGCATCACGCTCCTCGGCATTGCATTGCGCGTAGGCGTGACCGAAGCGGCTTTGGGCCAGCGCGTCGCGCAACTGGTTGTAACCAGCCACAATGGCGTTCTGCATCTCGAAATAGGCATTGTAACTGGTCTCACGGCTCACACGCAAGAAGATGACGTGGCGGTCGCTCACCTTGCAGCGGCCCAGTAGATGGACGTCGCGCTCACTCAGTTCAGGCAGCGCAGGGTCGCCAGCGGCATTGGCCACGAAATCAGTCACGCGCTCTGTCAACTGAGAGGTATTGATGCTGTCACCATTGCACGTCAGGCGGTCGTCACCGTCAAGCGTGAGCAGCAGCACATTACGCTTCTTCACGATGAGTTCCTGCTCTTCGACAGGATTCTCTGGAGCGGGCAATTGGCGGGCCAGTCCCTTGTCAGTGTCCATCGACGAGGTGACAAGGAAGAAAATCAACAGCATAAACGAGATGTCGGCTGTCGATGTGGTGTTCAGTTCGGGCAGGCTCCGCTTTTTCCGGCTCTTAAACATCGATTATTATTTTCGATTTACGATTTTCGATCTTACTTGTCGCTTGTCATCCATTGGTGAATCAGCGACCACGCCACCAGCACTACCGAAAGTGCCAGCAACACATATATTAAATATAGTAGTGCGTCAATCATCTTTCACTCACTTTTCACTCTTCACTCTTCACTTTTCTCTATTCACTAGCGAAGCGCCCTCACTAGCGAAGCGCGCCTTCCCTTTCCCAATCATATCCATCAGCGTAATGGCAGCCTCTTCCATCTGCTCCGTCAGGTGGTCAATCTTCGCAATGATGAAATTGTAGAACACCTGCAGGATGAGGGCCACAATGATGCCGAAGATGGTGGTGATGAGCGCCACCTTCATACCCTCGGCCACGATGGTGGGCGAAATGTCACCTGCCTCCTGAATGTGGTCGAAAGCCATCACCATACCCACCACGGTTCCCAGGAACCCAAGCGAAGGGGCAATGGCGATGAACAGCCGAATCCACGAGCAGCCACGCTCCAGACGCGCCGCCTGCAGACTGCCGTAGTTCACGATGTTGCGCTCAATCGACGACATATCCTCGTCAGCATGCATCAGGCCCTGATAGCACACCGACGCCACAGGGCCACGAGTGTCGCGGCAGAGCGTCTTGGCGCCCTCCACATCGCCCTGCTCCAGCCGCTTGTCGATGTCGGCCATCAGTTTGCCGGTCTTCACTTCCGCCAGCGTCAGATAGATAATGCGCTCAATGCAGAAAGCCAGGCCCAGCACCAAGGCCAGCGCCACAAGCGACATAAACTCCGTCGAACCTTCCACAAACTTCGACTTCAACTGCTGGTGCAGCGAAGCCTCGCTGGCAGCCATTTCCTCCAACTCGGCCATTTCCTCGTCGCCAATCAGTTCCTCGATGCTGGCTGCCGCCACCGCCTCAGTATCGGCAGGAATCACAGCCCCGCTGTCGGCAACCACCTGCCCCAACGAAGGGAGCGCCAGCCACAGCGACAGCGAAAGTACCATAAAAAGTCGTCTCATCATTATTCAATTTTCAATAAAACTCGCGGCAAAATTACACATTTCCCACGATATGGCCAAATGTTTTCGCAACGGAAGCACGCTAAAAAAAGCAAAAAGCCGCCCCCTGCTTTTCTACCCCCTCTTTTAAGCCCAAAAGTTTGGTTCGTCCAAACCAGGAGTTTGGTTCGTCCAAACTCCTACTTTGGTTCGTCCAAACTCAGAGTCTGGTTCGTCCTTTTTCAGAAGCCCGATAATGGCTGAACAGGAGGCCGACGGAAAAGAGTATCTTTTTTTTTTGGAGGTTTCAAAAAAAACAACTAATTTTGCAGGCGTAAACACGAAATGAATGACACACGAGGAATGTAGCACTCTGCTGGAAAGCCACGGCGTCAAACCCACAGCCAACCGGATAGTGGTGGCGAGGGCCTTGGCCTTGGCCCAGCGGCCACTCACCCTCTCGGAGCTGGAATACCAGATACTGTCGATTGACAAGTCGGGCGTATTCCGCACCCTGACGCTCTTCCGCGACCACCACCTGGTGCACACCATCGACGACGGATCGGCAGGCACGCGCTACGAACTGTGCCACAGCCACAGCACGCAGCACGACGATGACCTGCACGTACACTTCTTCTGCGAGCAGTGCCAACGCACGTTCTGCTTCGAACAGATGGCGGTGCCGCCAGTAGAACTGCCCCAAGGGTTCAGTATGACCTCGGCCAGCTATATAGTGAAAGGAATATGTGACAAATGCCAACAATAACTGTCAGAAACCAACTATAAAGAATGAATATGAAACAAAGATTTTTGGGAACCCTGGCGCTGGCCTTGTTTTCGCTGGCCCTCTCGGCTGCCCCCATTGACAAAGAGCAGGCCCGCCAAAAGGCACTGGCCCAACTGGCTCTGATGAACCATAGTGCCAACAGCAACCATCACCGCCGTCAGCAGGCACTGCAGCCGCTGCAACTGGCGGTGGAGACACCACAGCTCTACGGCTTCAACATCGGCTCCGGCGAGGGCTTCGTCATCGTCTCAGCTGACGACCGCACACCCGCCATACTGGGCTATGCCGACAGCGGTTCGCTCGGCGACGACGAGACCACGCCTCCTGCTCTGAAGGCATGGATGGAGTGGATGGCCGAAGAGATTGCCTTGCTCGGCCAAGGAGGCACGCCCGTTGCAGCTGCATCAGCCGCCAACCGCCACAACATTGCCCCAATGGTGACTACCCATTGGAACCAGCATGCGCCCTACAACAGCCAATGCCCCTACCACAACGGGCAGAACAGCATGGGCGGCTGTGTGCCAGTGGCCATCGCCCAGATTATGTCGTACCATCGCCACCCGACTGCCACCACGAAGGCTATACCGGCCTACAACACCAAGAAATACGGTATTGGCGTGCCCGAAAAGCCCGTCACCTCCTTCCCCTGGGGCAATATGGAGACCGACGGAGCGGCCAAGCTCATAGCCTATTGCGGAGCGGCCATCAAGGCCGACTACTCCTCCACCCTGACCGAAGCCGCAGGCAACGAAGTGCCAGCAGTTCTGGCCGAATACTTTGACTATGCGCCAACGGCCCGCCGCATGATACGTGCCTCGTACGGTGCAGCACAATGGGACCAAATAGCTTACACCGAGATGGAAGCCGGACGCCCCCTACTCTATTCGGGCGTCACGTCGAGCAATGCCGGACACAGCTTCGTTGTGGACGGCTACAATACTGACGGCACCTACCACATCAACTGGGGCTGGACAAGGGCCAACTGCGACGGCTACTTCCTGCTGGCCGTGGCCGACGGCAAGCCCGACGGGGTCACACTGCGCGACGGCTATTCACGCTCTCAGGAGATGCTCATCGACTTGCAGCCCTACCAATCGGGCACCACATACAAAGAGGAAAAGAACCTCTCCACACGCGACATACAGTTGAAAAGCAACAACCAGATTGAGCGTAATGCCTACGGCTTCACCGGCATCAGCATTTATTGGGAACTGCTCAACGCCATGACCAGCAACTACGAGGCCGACTTTGGCCTGGGGCTGGTAAAGGGCAACGACATCGTGAAGGTGCTCTTCGTCTATCAGCAGGCCCACAACTTTCAGCCTCTCCAATACGTCAAGCTGACCAACACGATCACTATTGACCCAACCGTGGCCGACGGCGACTATCGCATTGTGCTCGTCTGCTCAGAGGCTGGCACCAACTACTGGAAAACCACCGTGGGCAGCGACTTGCGCTACATTTCCGCCCACATTGCAGGCAACACTCTGACGCTCACCCAGTGCCCGCACACCCATCTGAACGTAACTGACCTTTCGTACACCACAGGCCGCAAACCCGGCCAGCTGTGCGAACTGGAAGTCACTCTGGAAAATATGGGGTCGGAATACAACGGCGAACTGTGGCTCCATCAGGAAGGCATCGTCGTGTCAGGAAACGGTTACTACGTGGGGGCTGGCGAAAAAGCCAAAGTGTGGTTCCACTTCGTACCCTCGCAAAACACCAATATAATAAAAATCACCACCAGGAACGCCAACGAAATTGTATATGAGGGGGTAGACGAGAACATTGTTCCTAATAAAGTGGGCGACCTGAATGGAGACGACTTGGTGGACGGTGCCGACCTGGTGGCACTGGCCAATATGCTGATTGGCAAAAGGCCAAAAGACAACGCTGCCGACATTAACGGCGACGGTTTGGTGGACACAGCCGACTATGACGAATTGGTAAACATCACCCTGGAGTGATGCCACATCTATTTAACACACCGATTAAACAGAACACACCGAATATGAAAAAGATATTTTTGTTCGCATTTACGCTGGCATTGATGCTGCCGATGGCCACCAGAGCAGAAGCCAGCCTGTCAATAGAAGAGTTTAACATCCTGCCTGGCGAAGAAAAACAGATGCTCATAGACCTGACAAACCCAGATACCGAGGTCACAACAGTTCAGTTCGATTTGCGACTGCCCGACGGCGTGAAGATGAAAGAGGGCGAGGCGGGCTACGATATGGCCGGACGCACCAGCTGGCGCTACCAGAACCTGACGGCCATCACCACCGACGGCATCACGAGGTTCACGCTCTCGTCGAGCGGCAACTACGCCATCAACAACCACAGCGGAGCCATCATCAAGGTTATACTGAAGGCCGACAACACATTCGTCAACGGAAACATCAGCCTGGAAAACATACTCATTTCCAGCTCCGACGAGACAGCCATCCGGCAGAGCGACTACACCATCAGCGTGGGACTCACACCCCAGGTGGAGTCGACGCTCTACTTCAAGTCGAAACTCCTGCCAATACCCGAATCGGAACAGACGCTAACCATCGGGCTGGCAAACACCGACGATGACATCACACTCGTGCAGTTTGACCTCATACTGCCAAAGGGCGTTGCTTTAAAGACCACCACAGATGCCTACGACATTGCCGGACGCACAAGCTGGCGCTACCACACACTCTACGCCAAAGCTTCGGAAAAGCGTCTGCGCGTACTAATGGCATCGACGTCCAACTCGCTGCTCGCCGGCAATGAGGGCGACATCATCAATATCAAGCTGGTGGTCGACAACGACGTGAAAGACAATGAAATCGTCAGTATGGACAACATTCTGCTCGTCACACCCGACGAGAAAATCATACGCCCGGCAACAGTCATTATGACAATGAACAAGCCGACGGGCGATGTCAACGGCGACGGCACAGCCGACGTGGCCGACATATCGTCCATATTAACCCAGATGGCAAATGAAAATCCAGACATGGTCGCAGATGTCAATGGCGATGGAAATGTAGACGTGGCCGACATTTCATTCGTGCTCACCATAATGTCTGAAATGATATTCTGACAACAAACTACAAGCCCAGACAATGAAGCAGTGGACAGACCGGATGCGCCAGGTGAAAATCTGGCTGGTCGCGGCGGCGGCAGTAATTGCCGTCGCCTCGCTGCTGGTTTCCCACTATCTGGTGCGCGATCTGCAGCGTGAGGAGCAAGGCCGTATGGAGGTATGGGCAGAAGCCATGCGCGTCTTCACCGAGGCCGACGAGCAGACCGACCTCTCGCTGGTGATGAAGGTCATAGAAGGCAACAACACTATCCCCGTGGTGGTGCTCGACAACAGCGGCCGACTGCTGGACTTCCGCAACATCGACGATACCACAGACGTAGCACAGCGTATGAAGGCCAACGGCGACTCCATACGCATCAGTGACTTCCAGCTGCTCTGCTACGACGAGTCGACTATGCTCCGACGGCTCCGACTCTACCCTTACTGGGCGCTGGGCATCGCTTTCATCTTCGTGGTCGTGGCCATCGTTGCGCTGCTGGCCTCGAAACGCGCCGAGCAGAACAAGGTGTGGGTGGGTCTGTCGAAAGAGACCGCCCACCAGTTGGGTACGCCTATCTCGTCGCTGATGGCGTGGGTGGAAGTGCTGCGCGAGAACTATCCCGACGACGACCTTATACCCGAAATGGAAAAAGACGTGAAGCGGCTGGAACTCATAGCCGACCGATTCTCGAAAATAGGGTCGCTGCCAGAACCCGTCGAGGCGTCGATGAACCAGGTGCTCGACCGCGTCATTGCCTACATGGACAAGCGCACCTCGCAGAAAGTGGCCATTCGCGGCCACTATCCCGACCACGATGTCATCGTCAGGATGAACGCTTCGCTCTTTGAATGGGTGGTTGAAAACCTATGCAAAAACGCCGTCGACGCTATGGAAGGCGGCGGCGGGCGCATAGACTTGTGGCTGCTGGAAGAAGACGACATTGTGGCCATCGAGGTGGCAGATACGGGCAAGGGTATCAAAAAGAAAAACGTGAAGAATGTGTTCCGCCCCGGCTTCACCACCAAGAAACGCGGATGGGGCCTTGGCCTGTCGCTGGCCAAACGCATCGTGGAAGAGTATCACAAGGGCCGAATATACGTGAAGAACTCTGAAGTGGGGAGAGGCACAACCTTCAGAATAGAGCTTAGTGCAACCCCCAAGCATATTAAAAAAGTTTAATTCTGAGGCAGTATCGGAAAAAAAGCGTACCTTTATGCCCTGAAAAGTAAAAAACACAGCAAGAAATGAAATTAGGAAAGGCCAAACTACTGGCATTAACAGCACTACTCGCCATTGGCGGAAATACTGCCACAGCCCAGCAACTGCAGGCAAAACTGTCGCACTACTCAACAGAGGACGGGCTGGCAAGTAACTCTATTGCGCAGATAAAACAAGATGGCTACGGCTACTTGTGGATTGCCACCTGGAACGGACTGTCGCGCTTCGATGGCTACAACTTCTATAACTACCAGACAGGACCGGCAAGCCACATCCCCAATCTGCACAACCGTATATGGGACATTGCCATCGACAACCAGCAGAACGTCTGGATGCGTATGTACGACCAGCGCATCTTCGTGGTGAAAAGGAGCAACGACTGCTTCGTCAATCCGTTTGAAAACGTGAACGGCAGCGACGAGTTCCGCGTCAGCACCCCCATCACCGTGACCAGCAACGGCGATGTGCTCGTGACTGTTGACAACGTGGGCATCTACAAGATGAGGGTTGAACAGGACAACATCAGCGCACAGCTCATCACCACAGCCGGACTCAACGTCACCTCAATGGCCGAGGGCTACCAGAACGACATCTGGCTGGGCACCAACGAGGGCATACACCGCCTGGATGCCAGCAACCTCACCATCGAGCGGAAAGGCATCTTCTTGGACGAGAAGATTTCCTGCCTGTACTCCAATGGCTACAATATCTTCGCCGGCACACAGTCAGGAAAAATTGTCACATTTTCATACGGACAGGAACCAAGCATTATCCGACAGGGCGGGCTGCCCGTCATTTCCATTTTTGTAGACAGCCACGGACTGATATGGTTTGCCGACAGCAGGATGGGAGCTTCCAGACTCATTGTCGGCGCAACGAATGACGAGAAATTCTTCACACAGGATGTGAGAGTGCCCGACTACGACAGCTGGGGAGCATTCTTCTCAGAGACAAACGGTATCGTGTGGGTACGTATGAACAAGGGCGGCTATGGCTACTACAACCGTGAGGAGGACAAGATTCACTATTTCCACAACGACCCGGAAAACCCTTGGAACCTGTCGAACACCATGAACGCCCAACTTGAACTAAACGAGGGTGTGGTCTGGGAGTCGACCATCAGGAGGGGAATGGAGAAGCTCGAAATCATAAACAAGACCATCGAGCGCATACGCCCTGTTCCAGATGCCACCACCACGCTTGACAATGAGATTCGCGGACTATACTACGACCAGGAACGCAAGCTGCTACTCATGGCCAACAAGAACAGTATGCTCTTCGTCTTCGATGCCAACGGCTCAAAAACTATCATCAGGAACGACGAGAAGGGAAAACCGCTGGGCCGCATCTACGGCATTATGAAAGACTCGAAAGGCAACTACTGGCTGTCGTCGAAAGACTACGGCCTCTTCAAGATGACACTCTATGAAGGTGGCAGATACAGTATGAAAAACTACCAGCACGAAGAAGACAACTCGGAATCGCTCAGCGACAACCGCGCCTACAACGCGGTGGAAGATGCTGAAGGCAACATCTGGGTGGCCACCTATGGCGGAGGCGTGAATATGCTGGTGAAAGACACACACACATTCCTCAGTCCAAAGAACAAGATGAGAGGCTATCCGCACCACAATTTCATGAAAGTGAGAGACCTGGCCATCGACAAGGAAGGAAAAGTGTGGGCAGGCACCACCGACGGCATACTAATAATGTCGTATAAAAGTGGCAGAGTGACTATTGAACAGCTACAGAACTCAGAAGAAGAACCAGAAAAGATATTACTCTCAAACGACGTGGTCTGTCTGGGAAACGACAAACAGGGAGGCATCTGGGTTGGCACCAATGGTGGCGGACTGGCCCACACCATTGGCAAGGACAGCGAGGGCTGCTGGCTCTTTGAACACTTTGGCTCCAAAGACGGACTGCCGTCTGAGGAAATCAGGAGCATCACTTTCGACAACAGGGGCAATGTGTGGTTCGACACCGACAACATCATCTGCTCATTCGACACCTCGAAGAACATCTTCTCTATGTTTTCCAGTCTGGAAGGCGTAGACGAGACCACCTGCTCCGAGGGGTCAGCAGTCACCATGCCAAACGACATCATACTCTTCGGAACCACCGACGGCTACTACCGCATCGACCGCCAGAAGCTGGAAAACTCGTCGGGATCGGTGCTCAAGCTCAGGTTTACCGATTTCTGGCTCAACGGAGAACTTCAGAGCCCACGCAAGGGAAGCGTATTCCCCTTCTACGTGCCCGATGCAAAGAGCATCGAACTGCCGTCGCACGACGACCAGTTTGCATTGCGTTTCGTCTCGCTCAACTACCAATTGCAGCACCGCGTGCACTACCAGTATATGCTCGAAGGCTACGATGACGAGTGGAACAACGCCTCAAAAGACCGCACAGCCACATACGCCGACCTGCCTGCCGGCACCTACAAACTGAAGGTGAAGGCTTTCCTGCTCGAATCTCCTGAGAAGTACGACCAGAAGGAAATCACAATAGTGGTGCCATCGGCTTTCCTGTTCTCAAAGAGTGCCATCTGGATCTACTTGCTGCTCGCCGCCATCATCGGCGTGGGAATCCTCTTCGGAAGGCAGTACTATCTGCGCAACAGGGGGAAGAAATCCGCAAAGGGTATTAACAACGCAGACAGCAGCCAGGATAACGTCGAGTTTATGAAGCAAGTAAACGAATGGCTGGAGCAAAACTATGCCAAGCAAAAACTTTCAATCGACCAGCTGCTAGCACACCTCAATATGGGAAGGGCAGAACTGGAGGAAAAACTGATGAAGGCCAAAGGCCTGACACCCAAAGACCTTTTGACAAACTTCAGGATAGAGAAAGCCAAAGAAATGTTGGAACAGACAAACAACAACGTTGCCGACATTTCGTTCAGCACAGGATTCCCCGACTCCGCCAACTTCACCCATCACTTCCAGCAGATTACTGGAATGACCCCATCGAAATACCGCGACGAAGCGAGGGCTGCCAGCGGCGACCACGATGACTACGAACTGATAGAAGATTAAGCGTAGGGGGAGCCCTCTGGGGAACCCCCTATTCCCGTGTCTCTTACCGTTTCTTCAGCGTCAGCTGCAACTTGCCGATAAAGGCGCCATGCTTTCCGTTCTGGTCGACGGGAACGGCTTTTCCATCGGCGTTATCCACATACTCCAATTGCTTGAAATAGGTGTGACTATGGCCGCCAAGCACCAGGTCTACGCCCTTAGTAGCAGCTATTATGCGGTTGTCGGGATACTCGGTAGTTCCCCATCCCAGATGGCTGATGCAAACAACGAGGTCGCACTTCTTCCTGACCTTCAGCAGCTCCACCATCTGCTGCGTCACCTCTACTGGATCCAGAAAACGCAGCGAGCCATAGTTCTTGGCTGACACCAGACCCTCCAATGGCGGGCAAAGGGCGAAGACGCCAATCTTCACGCCACAGCGCTTGATGACAATGTATGGCTTCACCAACTCTTTCAACTCCGTGTCAGCAAAGTCGTAGTTGGAACAGACAATGGGGAAGGTGGCCTTGCGGAACAACCGAGTCATATTCTCAAGCCCGAAGTCGAACTCATGGTTCCCTATCGTCGATGCATCAACACCCATACGGTTCATAAGCCCAATCTCCACGTCGCCCTGAAACATGGTGTAGTAGCTGCTGCCCTGCGAGAAATCGCCGCTGTCGAAATAGAGCAGGTCGGGGTCTTTCAGCCGCTCCTCTTTGAGCAGGGCTATGCGTCTCAGGAAGCCGCCACGTCCGGCCAAGGTGGTATCGGCAAGATTCTTGTTCAGGGGCAGAATGCACGAGTGGGTGTCGTTGGTGTGCAGGATGGTCAGCGTCTTCTGCGCCCCAACAGGAGTGACAAGCGAAAAAGAAACAAACAATAATCCAAACAGATATCCAGTCTTCATAATCTTCAATGTTCAATGGTCAATTTTCAATGTTCAATCTTTATCCTTCCCTCCACTTTCGATGCTACAGCCTTGCCCTTCTTCTGCATTTCGCGGAAGTAGTTGCCTATCACGTAGCGAGAGTTGTTGTGCTCCTCCTGGGGTGAGTTCAGGTTGGTGCCGCTCTTGAACGCCTTCAGCCCGTCGTTGCCCTGTGCCAGATAGTCGATGGTAGTGATGCGATAGCTCTTGGCCGGGTCAATAGGCTGCCCGTTCAGGCGGGCAGAAACCAGCTTGTGGTCACGGCTCACTACAAGCTCAACGCCGTGGCTGACACCCTCGCCACCTCGGCTGGCTATCTGACTGAACAGTTCCAGCACCTTGTCGCCCGTGAGGGTGACAAAGCAAATCTTGTTCTCAAACGGCGCCACGTCAAGCACGTCGCCGTAGGTCACCTTACCCTTGGAAAGTGCCGCACGGATGCCACCAATATTATAAATGCCGAAGTCGGGCTGCTCGCCGTAATCCTTCGACATATACAAAAGAATGTCGGGCAACAGGTTCGACAGGTCACTCTCCGGACGTTCAGCGGCCATATCGTGAGCCGCCTCGCCAAGCACTGGGCCCATCACCGAGTCTACTTTCTGCTTGTAAGGGGCTAGGAATGTTGCAGCCCCAGCGTCGGCCTGCGCATCGTAGCGGCTGTCCACCACTAAGCGGCTGCGGCTGACTGATGCGAGTTCGTAGTGCTGCCTGCAGCCAGCAAGACAGACAGCCCCCATTCCTACCAATAGTAATGCTTTCCTCATAGCCAAATAATCAAATAATCGGCAACAAAAGTACAAATAAAAAGTGAAATGACCAAATGGACGAACCAAAAATTTGAAAGAAAACGATTCGGCGTGCGCCTGACAGGACTCGAACCTGCACTTCGGGAGAAACCAGATCCTAAGTCTGGCGCGTCTACCAATTCCGCCACAGGCGCTTGGGCGAATAAAAAAAGGCGATGACCGTATGCATCGCTCTTTTTGTGTCGACACTTGGATTCGGACCAAGGACCCCCACCATGTCAAGGTGATACTCTAACCAACTGAGCTATGCCGACAATTTGGTGTTTTATTTGTTTGCGGGTGCAAAGGTAATGTTTTTCCTGAATATAGCCAAATTTTTTTTGTTTTTTTTTCAATCTCAGCTTTTATTCTCTTGTTTTGTCTGGCTGTTCGTCTGTTTCTTGGAGAACATCCTGACTTTAACTTTCTCTCCGGCAAAACCTAATGAAAGGTGCGGGCAAACGACAACAATTCCCACACTTTACTGATTGTGCACTTAGGTTGGTCAGTCCTTCTGCCCTTGTGAGTCGTCCTGCCTTTTCGTCATACTTCAGCAGACCGGCACTGTAGAGGAGTGGAAGGTTGAATCATGCGTATTAGACGACCTCACCGTAGACATCGAACTCCTCAGAGCCAGTTATTTTCACGTCGTACATCTCACCAATCGTCATTTCGGCCTTGTCGGCGGCAATCAGTACTTCCGGGTCAACTTCTGGCGAACAAAATTCTGAGCGTCCAACATAGTAAGGCCCTTCCAATCGGTCTACGACAACGGGTAGGACGGTGCCAATCTTCTGTGCCTCCAACTCGGCGCTGATGTTCTGTTGCACACGCATCAGTTTGTCCAGTCGCCTTTGTTTCACATCTTCAGGTACATCATCCTGATAATGCAAAGCCGACCAGGTGCCCTCCTCCTCACTATAGGCAAAGGCGCCCATCCGCTCGAAACGGGCCCATTTGGTAAACTCGATGAGTTCTTGGAAATCTGCTTCCGTCTCGCCTGGGAAACCCACCATCAGCGTGGTGCGCAGATGCAGACCTGGCACTTCGCGGCGCAGCCTTTCGATAAACTCGATGGTTTCCTGCTTGCTAACATTGCGGCGCATACGTGCGAGCACGTTGTCGCTGATGTGCTGAAGGGCCACGTCGAGATAGCGGCACACGTTTTTCTTTTCGCGCATCACCCTGGCCAGTTCCCAAGGGAAATGGGTGGGGTAAGCATAATGCAGGCGAATCCAGCGCACACCCTGAATGTCGGCCATTTGCTCCACCAGTTCGGCTATGCGCTGACGTCCGTAAATGTCTGTACCATAGTAGGTCAGTTCTTGGGCAATCAACTGAAACTCCACAACGCCTCGCTTCACCAATTGGCGCACTTCCTCCAGAATCTCCTCCATAGGCCGGCTCTGATGACGACCCGTTATGAGGGGGATGGCACAATAGGCACACGTGCGGTCGCAACCCTCGCTGATTTTGATATAGGCGTAGTGGGAAGGTGTGGTCAAATGTCTTTGCCATTTACCATTGACCATTGAACATTGAACATTTTTGGCTGCGACTTCCGAATGGTCAATGGTCAATGGAGAATGGCCAATGACAGAGAGGAGTTCCTTGTAGTTGAACTTCCCGAACCAACCATCGACCTCAGGAATCTCTGCCTCCAAATCAGCAAGGTAACGCTCTGAGAGACAGCCCATCACATAGATGCGCTTCACAGACCCCTCTGCCTTTCGTTGCACCTGTTCCAAGATGGTGTTGATGCTTTCCTCCTTTGCATCGGCAATAAAACCGCACGTATTGATAACCACCACTTCACCCTGCGGGTCAGGACTGTCGTGCGTCACACGATAGCCCGCAGCCTCGAACAGCCCCATCAGCATCTCGCTATCCACGAGATTCTTCGAGCATCCTAAGGAAATGAAATCAATGGTCATCATCTGTTAAATCCTATTTCAACTATTAATCAAGGGGGCTGTAAAAATTGGTTCGTCCTCTTTAGGTAATTGGTTCGTCCTCTTTGCCTAATTAGTTCGTCCTCTTTGGGCAATTGGTTCGTCCTAATTTTTAAAGAGGCTGTCGACGAAATCTTTTCGGTCGAATAGTTGGAGGTCTTCCATCCCTTCGCCCAGTCCTATGTACTTCACAGGCACTTGCAACTGGTCGCTGATGCCGATGACCACGCCACCCTTGGCCGTGCCGTCGAGTTTGGTGATGGCCAGGCTGGTAATCTGGGTGACGGCGGCGAACTGCTTGGCCTGCTCGAAAGCGTTCTGGCCGGTGGAGCCGTCGAGCACCAACAACACCTCGTCGGGGGCCTGCGGCAGCACTTTCTTCATCACGTCCTTGATTTTCTTCAACTCGTTCATCAGGCCAACTTTATTGTGTAGGCGGCCAGCCGTGTCTATCAGCACCACGTCGGCACCATTGGCCTTGGCGCTCTGCAACGTGTCGAAGGCCACAGAGGCGGGGTCGCTACCCATCTGCTGCTTCACCACGGGTACCCCCACCCTTTCGCCCCAAATGCACAACTGCTCAACGGCAGCGGCACGGAACGTATCGGCAGCGCCCAGATAGACCTTCTTGCCGGCCTGCTTGAACTGCCAAGCCAGTTTGCCAATGGTAGTGGTCTTGCCCACGCCATTAACGCCAACCACAAGGATGACGTAAGGACGATGGTCGACAGGCAAATCCCAGTCGTCACTATCGCCGTTGCCAGTCTCTGCCAGCAGGGCAGCAATCTCGTCCCTCAGTATCACGTTCAGTTCAGAGGTGGAAACATACTTGTCGCGTGCCACACGCTCTTCAATGCGCTTGATAATCTTCAACGTGGTCTCCACGCCCACATCGCTGGTGATGAGCACCTCTTCTAAATTGTCCAGCACATCGTCGTCCACTTTTGACTTGCCGGCAATGGCACGGGCCAACTTGTCAAACACAGAAGTTTTTGTCTTCTCAAGGCCTTTGTCAAGTGTTTCCTGCTTTTTCTTCTTACTAAAAAAATCAAATAATCCCATGGTCGAATACGTATTACAAGGCGCAAAGGTAAGAAGTTTTTCCCATCCCTCCAAAACTTATAACATTTCTTTAGCCCCTTTTCACATTAGTTTATGAATATGAGGTTAAAAAAAGTTCACATATTTGGAGGGTTCGCATAAAAAGTGTACTTTTGCAGTCGATTTACCAAACACAACACAAAAAGACATGAAAAAGATCAGAGCAGCCGTAGTAGGTTACGGCAACATTGGACGCTACGCCATTGAGGCACTGGAGGCCGCACCCGACTTTGAGATTGCCGGTGTGGTGCGCCGAAACGGAGCTGCCGACAAACCGGCAGAACTGGCCTCTTACGAGGTTGTAAAGGACATACGCGAACTTCGCGACGTTGATGTGGCCATATTGGCCACGCCCACACGCTCGTGTGAGGAGTATGCCAGGCAGATACTGCCGCTGGGCATCAACACCGTCGACTCGTTTGACATACACACCAGCATCCGCGACTACCGCCGGTCGCTAATGGAACTGAACAAGCAGACGGGTACCGTCAGCGTCATTGCTGCCGGATGGGACCCGGGCAGCGATTCCATTGTGCGCACGCTGATGCAGAGCCTGGCCCCCAAGGGTTTGAGTTACACCAACTTCGGCCCAGGTATGTCGATGGGCCATAGCGTTTGCGTCCGCTCCAAGGCTGGTGTGAAGAACGCCCTCTCAATGACCATTCCCCTCGGCGAGGGCATACATCGCCGTATGGTCTATGTGGAACTGGAAGAGGGCGCAAAACTGGACGAGGTGACGGCTGCCATCAAGGCCGATCCCTATTTCGCCTCAGACGAGACCCACGTGTTCCAGGTGGAGAGCGTCGATGACGTGCGCGACATGGGCCACGGCGTGAACCTTGTGCGCAAGGGCGTGAGCGGCAAGACGCAGAACCAGCGTCTGGAGTTCAATATGAGCATCAACAACCCTGCCCTCACAGGCCAGGTGCTCGTGAACGTGGCACGCGCCTCCATGCGTCAGCAGCCCGGCTGCTACACGATGATAGAGATTCCAGTCATCGACATGCTGCCCGGCGACCGCGAGGACCTGATTGCACATCTCGTGTAATTATTCTAACTAAACAACATACTTAATGTACACACGTTTGACCGCTGCCGAAGCAGCATCACTAATCAAAAACGGCGACCATATCGCCATGAGTGGCTTCACGCCTGCTGGCGTGGCCAAAGCAACAACCAAGGAATTGGCCAAGATTGCCATTGCCGAACATGAGGCCGGCCGCGAGTTCAAGGTAGAAATCTACACCGGTGCCAGCACCGGCCAGAGCACCGACGGCGACCTGGCTAACGCACAGGCCCTGAAGTACCGTGCTCCCTACACCACGAACCCCGACTTCCGCAAGCACGTGAATATGGGAGAAATCCCTTACAACGACCTGCACCTGAGCCACATGGCACAGGAGCTGCGCTACGGTTTCTACGGCGATGTGGACTGGGCCATCCTCGAAGTCTGCGACATTGAGGAGGTGGGCGACGAGTTCCGCGTCTATCTGACCGCCGCCGGCGGCATCAGCCCCACGGCTGCCCGTCTGGCCAAGAAGGTCATCCTGGAGCTGAACGCCTTCCACAGCCCTAACGCCAAGTACATCCACGATGTCTACGAGCCGCTCGACCCGCCTTACCGCAAGCCCATCCCCATCTTCAATGTGGGCGACCGCATCGGCAAGCCCTACGTCTCCATCCCCCGCGAGAAGGTGGCCGGTGTGGTAGATTGCAACATCCCCGACGAGGCCCGCGCCTTCAAGGACAGCGACCCCGTGACCGACAAAATCGGCTATCTCACAGCCGAATTCCTTGTCTCAGAGTTGCACGCCGGACGCATCCCCAAGGAGTTCCTGCCTCTGCAGAGCGGCGTAGGCTCGACGGCCAACGCCATCCTCGGCGCTCTGGGCCAGGACAAGCACGTGCCCGACTTCAACATCTATACTGAGGTCATCCAGAACTCGGTCATCGACATGATGCTCAACGGTCGTGTGAAAGACGCTTCGGCCTGCTCACTCACTGTCAGCAACGACTGCCTGATGCAGGTCTACGACAACATCGGCTACTTCAAGGACCACCTGACCCTGCGCCAGAGCGAAATCTCCAACCACCCGGCAGTCATCCGCCGTCTGGGCGTCATTGCCATCAACACCGCCATCGAGGTGGACCTCTACGGCAATGTGAACTCGACCCACATCAGCGGCACCAAGATGATGAACGGCATTGGCGGCAGCGGCGACTTCGAGCGCAACGCCTACCTGAGCATCTTCACTTGCCCGTCGACGGCAAAGGGCGGATGCATCTCCTCGATTGTGCCTTTCGTCACCCACCAAGACTCTTCGGAGCACGACGTGAACGTGGTTGTCACCGAGCAAGGCATCGCCGACCTGCGCCACAAAAGTCCCATGCAGCGTGCCGAGGCCATCATTGAGAACTGCGCACACCCCGACTACCGTCCGCTGCTGCGCGAATACCTGAAGTTAGGCACCGGCGGCCATACGCGCCACTGCCTCACCGCCGCCTTCGCCATGCACGACACGCTGGTCCGCAAAGGCGACATGCACCTGACCGACTTCTCGGAGTACGTGAAATAAGGCTGTAGGAGAGCATAAAACAGCTCCACTTAGCCAGGTTTTCAGACCCCGCCCCCTGTTCCATCCCTTCAAGGGGGAGGGACCAAGGGAGTGGGGTTTGCTATTTCCTTAATACATCAATAAAATATGAAAGCGACTTTAGGACAGACACAATTATGAAAAGACTACTGATTATCGGAATGACGACTATAATGATGGCCTGCGAGAGCCAGAAAGTGGAAGACTTCCACTTCGACGAAATGACATACTCGACCAGCGAGACGGTGTTCAAGCTGTTTGCCCCAAGCGAGGCCCGCTGCATAGTGGTAGTGGGCGAGGACAGCGTGATAATGGAAAAGACGGACATTCCCGTAGAGGAAGGAGCCATTTGGACAGCGACTGTCAAGGGCGACCTTCAGGGGAGCACCTACCAGTTTGTGGTCGACGGGCAGGCATCGCCCGGCGTATTTGCCAAGGCAGTAACCGTGAACGGGCAAAAGGGTGTGATACTTGACCTGCGCAACACCGACCCCGAAGGTTGGGCTGACGATGCAGCCTTCAGGAAGTCGGTATTGGAAGGCCGAAATTATCAGGACTGGATAGTCTATGAAATGCACCACCGTGACTTCTCTGTGGCAAAGCCCGGAGCTGAATATCCCGGCAAGTTCCTGGCCCTCACAGAGCCTTGGGCCATCGACCACCTGACGGAGCTGGGCATCAACGCCGTCCATATCCTACCCTCCTACGACTACGGCTCCGTGGACGAGACACGCATTGACTCCTGCCCACAATACAACTGGGGCTACGACCCAGTAAACTACAATGTGCCCGAAGGCAGCTACTCTACCGACCCCTTTACCCCGGAACTGCGCATCCGTGAGTTCAAGCAAATGGTGCAGGCCCTGCACAAGGCCGGCATCGCCGTAGTGCTCGATGTAGTCTACAATCACACCTACGACATTGACCACAGCAACTTCCAGCGGACCTTCCCCGACTACTACTACCGCAAGACCGCCGACGGCCAGTATTCCAACGGTTCGGGCTGTGGCAATGAAACCGCCTCGGAGAAACCGATGATGCGACAGTTTATGATAGAGAGCGTGAAGTACTGGATTAACGAATACCACATCGACGGATTCCGGTTCGACCTGATGGGCATACACGACATTGAGACAATGAAAGCCATACGAGCTGCCGTCAACGATATAGACCCCTCCATCTTCATCTACGGAGAGGGATGGAGCGCCGGAAGTTGCGCCGTGCCCGCCGAACAGCTGGCTATGAAAGCCAATATGCGGCAGATGATGGGCATCGCTGCCTTCTGCGACGATATGCGCGACGCCCTACGGGGCCCATTCAGCGACGACACCAAGGGTGCCTTTCTTGCTGGTATTCCAGGTATGGAGGAGAGCCTGAAGGCAGGCATCGCCGGTATGGTAGAGCACCCACAGGTGGACTATGCGCAGGTGAACTACAGCCAGGAACCCTACGCAAAGGAACCCACCCAGATGATTGCATACGTGAGCTGTCACGACGACATGTGCTTGACAGACCGACTGAAGTGCAGCATCCCAGCGCTTGCCCCAAAGACCGAAAACGCACAACCCTCGACTTCCTACTCCCAGCTTATCAAGTTGGACCTGCTGGCCCAGACGGCGGTGTTCACCTCTCAGGGTGTGCCGTTTATGCTCTGCGGCGAAGAGCTGCTGCGCACGAAGCAGGGAGTACACAACAGTTTTGAGTCGCCCGACAGCATCAACCAGATAGACTGGGGCAACAAAGAGCATTTCCCACAGGTTTTCGACTACTACAAGCGGCTGATAGCCCTGCGCCGCCATCACCCGGCCTTCCGTCTGGGAAAGGCTGACCTTGTGAGGCAGCATCTGGAATTTCTGTCTGGCGAAGACTGCCTGGTAGCCTTCCGCCTGAAAGACAATGCCGGCGGCGACGAATGGAAAAACATCATCGTGATTCTCAATGCCAACAGCACGCCGCGCAAGGTGAGCATCCCGGAGGGGGAATACACCATCGTCTGTGCCAATGGCAGAATTGACGAACAGGGTCTCGGACAAGTGAAAGGTAACAGCGTGACGGCAGAGCAGCAGTCAGCCCTTATTCTCCACGACTGAAAGACGACTTCTCTGCCGCCGTCGCGCAAATCTATGGCAGACACGCCGGTAAAACCAGACCGCTCAACCCCGCCACGTCACAGGAAGACAGGAGGCTGCGTCACTCATCGTGACACAGCCTCCTGCTTCTGGTTTGAGGGGAACGTCAGCTGTATTTAGTAGCCGAAAATTTCCTGAGTAGTAAGGCGCTTGATGTTGCCATACTGCAGCAAGCCGGCCAAGTCGAGTTCCTTCTCGTTGCCGAGGATGACATATCGGTAAGGCTTATGGGCCATCTGCTTCTGCTCAAAGTCGACGATGTCCTGTAGCGAGACATTGGGCAGGGCCTCATAGATGCGCTGGTTCTCATCGTAGTCGATGCCCTTGTCTTGTGCGTTAATCCAGGCGTTGATAAGTCCGAATTTTGTTGTTCGCTGGCTCTGGAGGCGCTTGGCCAGTGCGTCCTTGGCAATGTTGAATGCTGTTTCGCTCTGTGGGATGGTGTCAAGTATCTGGTGGAACTGACGAATACAGTCCATCATCTTGTCATTCTGGGTGATGATGTGCGTGAAGTAGTACTCAGGCATATCCTTATAGCCTGGCTCAACGTAAGCGGCGTAGGCGTTGTATGCCAGTCCGCGTGCTTCGCGCATTTCCTGGAAGACGATGGTGTTCATTCCTCCTCCGTAGTACTCGTTGAAGAGTGCCTGGACGGCGGCTTCGTCCTGGTTCCAGGGTCGCTGCTCGTTGTGGAGCATACGCATATAGATGTTCTTTGCGTCGTAGGGCGCGATGAGGATCTCGTTCTCAGGCGTTGGCTGGAGCACATAGTGACGGTTTTCGGGCACGGGCTTCAGCTCTGCGGGCACATAGTGGTTCTCTGTTATAGCGTGGTGGAAGTCCTTCTCTTCGAGCGGTCCGTAGTAGAGCACGGTATGCTGATAGTCAGAGAGGCTTTTCAGCAGGTCGAGCAACTCCTGCGGGTCGGTCTGGGCGAGCTGTTCTGTAGTGAGCAGGTTGCGGCTGGAGTTATAGGGGCCGAAGAGCCCATAGAGAACGAGCCTCTGGAAGTTCTGGCCTTGGTTTGCCTTGGCGTCGTTGCGTGCCTTTTCGAGCAGGGCGACATATTGTGCGTAAGCATCGGCATCGACCTTGGCGTGCTTCAGCACGTGGTCTACCAGCCGAAGTGCCTCAGGCATACTCTCTGCCAGTCCGCTGAGGCTGACGCTGATGACGCGGCCATAGACGCCGACGTTGAACGAACATGCAAGCTTGTAGAACTGCTGCTTGACTTCAGCAGCTGTGAGGCTGTCGGTGCCAAGGTAGTCGATGTATTCTGCTGCATAGTCATAGCGTATGTCGGCCTCTGTTCCAAATTCATAGCGGAAAGCCATCTGGAAGCGTCCATTCTCTGTGTTCTTGACATAGATGTATGGCAGTTGGCCGTCAATTTCTCCAAAGGAGAGGTCTTTCTTGAAGTCTACGAACCTTGGCTCAATGGGCTTCACTTCTGCCTGCTGGATTTCCTTGACGAAGACGCTCATAGTGTCGCGATTGGTGGGTATGGGCGTAATAGCAGGCTTGTCAATCTTCTTAAGCGTAGTGTCTTCGCCTTGTCGCTTGTAGACGACCACATAGTTCTGGTCGGTGAAGTGGCGCTGGGCAAAGTCCATAATCTGCTCCTTGGTGATGGTGCTAATACGGTCAAGGCTGCCCACTTCCTGCTCCCAAGGGATCTCGTTGATATAGGTATCCACGAACATGTTTGCGCGGGCGTAGTTGCTCTCAAGCGAGGTATAGTAGGCGAGCTTGGCATTGTTGATGACCGATGGCAGCAGGTCGTCGGAGAAATCACCGCTCTTCAGCTTGCCAATCTCTTCGAGCAGCAGCGAGCGCACCTCGTCGAGCGTCTGCCCCTGCTTGGGTGTGCCTGCGAAGATGAAGCACGAATGGTCGCGCATAGTCTGGCATCCAGCCCACGCTCCGAGCATCTTCATCTGCTGGTTGATGTCGAGGTCGATGATACCAGCAGTACCGTTGCTCAGTATGCTTTCGATAACGCCCAAAGTGTCTATCTGAAGCGAGTTTCCACGGTCGAAGCGCCAGCCCATCCACACCGTCTCGGCCTCCAGGCCCCATACGGTGGTGTCGCGGGGAGCGGTGATGGGTGCCAATGCGGGGAATTCGGGCTGGGCCACATCGTCGCCTGGCTGCCACTGGCCGAAGTACTTGTCTATCGTGGCGATGACCTCGTCAGGATTCAGGTCGCCAGCCATACAGATGGCCACATTGTTCGGGCGGTACCACTTGTTGAAGTATGCCTTGATATTGCTGATGCTGGGGTTCTTGAGGTGATCCTGTGTGCCGATAGTGGTCTGTGTGCCGTATGGGTGCGTGGGGAAGAGCAGGGCATTCAGTGCCTCCCACAACTTGCGGTTGTCCTGGGCGATGCCGATGTTGTACTCCTCATAGACAGCCTCCAATTCGGTATGGAAACCGCGTATGACCATATTCTGGAAACGCTCGGCCTGAATCTTTGCCCAGTTCTCCACCTCGTTGGCGGGGATGTCCTCTGTGTAGCAAGTCACGTCGGTGCTGGTGTAGGCATTGGTGCCCTCGGCACCGATAGCCGACATAAGCTTGTCGTACTCGTTGGGAATAAAGTACTGTGCGGCCAGCTGGCTCACGCTGTCAATCTCGTGGTATGCCTGACGACGCTCTTCGGGGTCGGTGAGCTTGCGGTACTGCTCATATCGCTGCTCAATTTCTGCCAGCAATGGAGCCTCGGCAGCACTGTCGGTAACGCCATACTTGTTGGTACCCTTAAACATCAGGTGCTCCAGATAGTGAGCCAGTCCGGTGGTCTCGGCCGGGTCGTTCTTCGAGCCGGTACGCACAGCGATGTAGGTCTGTATGCGCGGCTCCTCCTGATTGACGCTCAGATAGACCTTCAGGCCGTTTTTCAGCGTGTAGATGCGTGTCTCGGTGAGGTCGCCCTTCACCGTCTCATACTTGTACTTCCCATTGCATGCGGAGAGAAGCAGCAAAAGGGAGGAAAATAGCAATAACTTTTTCATAATTATGTTTTTGTTTGAAATTAGAGTGTGAACTGGAGCATAGTCATGGAATAGGGAGCCAATTCGATGACCATGCGCTTTGCGGCCTTCACCTGCTTGGTCTGGGGCACGATGGGCTGCTGGTCGTAGTTGTTCTCGTCGTTGGCGTTGCCCGAAATGGTGGTTTGGGTGGCCGTCTTCTTGATGCCGAAGCGGCTCAGGTTGAGATTGGCTTTCTTGGCATCGGCACTGGCGTTGACCAGCTTCACGAAAAGCTGGCGGGTCTTCACGTTGAGCACGACCGACTGTCCGTAGTGCACATCAGGCTGTGGCTGCTCCACGCCGGGCTGGTCGCCCTCGAAGGTGACACAGTCGCCGTAGTAGTATTGTCCGCTCGACCGTCCGAACATCTGCTGCACGTAGTAGCTGCAGGTCAGATAGGGACGCTCGTTGTCGAAGTAAATCATGTCGGGATTCCAGTTAGTGTTGTCGCGACGGGCGAAAAGCGGGGCATACGAGGTCATGCAGACCACGTCGCCATTGCGCTCCACGTGGAGCAGATAGAGGCCCTCAGCCAGGGCATCGATGAGTTTCTTGTCCTTGGCGGCATACTCGCCCAAATAGACTTTCGTCTTGCGGTCACGCGGATAACTGTCGTACTGGCGCTTGTTCAGGAAGTAGGTGTTAGGCTCGTAGTAGTGCTCGTCGATGATGGGCATCCCAAGCTCGTCGGCCAACTTCCATCCTGCCTCGAAGTCGGGATTGTCGGGGTGCGAACCAGGGCCAGCAGTACCCACAATGACGATTTCGGGGTGCTTCTCTGCCACCTTTTTATATATATAGCGAAAACGCTCACAGAACTCAGGCGAGATTTTCTCCTCGTTGCCAAGTCCCAGATATTTCAGGCCAAAGGGCTTCGGGTGGCCTGCATCGGCGCGCATCTTGGCCCATTTCGAAGTGGCAGGGTCGCCGTTGGCCCATTCGATGAGGTCAAGGGCATCCTGCACCCACTCGTCCATTTCGCTCATAGGCACCACATCCTGTGCCTGTGTAGGCCACATACTCCAACCGCCATTGGTTCCCTGACATGACACACCACATGGCAAGATGGGTACAGGCTGCATGCCAAGGTCTTCACAGAACTGGAAATACTCATAGTAACCCAGCCCCATCGACTGGTGGTAGCCCCATGTGTTCTTCAGTCCCTTGCGCTCTTGGCGCGGGCCGATAGTGTTCTTCCAGCGATAGGTGTCCCAGAAGCCGTCGCCGCCGCCGTGCACCACACAGCCGCCGGGGAAGCGCATGAAGCGCGGCTTCAGGTCAGCCAGAGCCTGCGCCAAATCCTTACGCAGGCCGTGGCCCTTGTAGGTGTCCTGAGGCATAAGCGACACCTGGTCGATGTCGAGGTCGCCCGTGTTGAGCACAAGAATCTGGAGCACAGCATTCTTGCAGTCTTCAGCAGATGTGAGCACGGCCTCGTACTTTGTCCACGACGGGGCGTTCACATTGAGTATGGCCTCGGCCAGCAGGACATTTTCCTGTCCACGGCCCTGAGCTGGTTTTACCAGAGCCACACGCACCTTTTTGGCGTTGCCGATGTTGCGGAAGAAGACGGAGAAATCATACTTCGCACCAGCCTTCACCGAGATACCGTTAAAGCCGTCGTTCTGAATGCCGTAGCCCTTCCATCCCTTGTAGTCGTAGTACTCCTTCACGCGCTCAGTATGCAGGCGCATATAGGTTGCGTTGTTGGTGTTGAGGGGATTGTCCATACGCACCTGCATAGTGCCCAGCGAATGTCCTGGGCGCACTTGCTTCCAGGCGGTGCCTGCTCCCCAGCCGTCTCTTTCGGCAGGACTGAACTCGAAACTTCCGTTTTGCAGCAGCTCGGCATAGAGGCCGCCGTCGGCAGCACTACTGATGTCCTCGAAGAAGATGCCAAGGAGTTCGTCACTGATGGCCTTGCCGCCCTTTGGGGCGCTCATGGGTTTCTGGGCGTTCATGCCCACGGTGGCTGCAAATAGTACAGCAGCCAAAACTGTTCGTTTTCTCATTTCTTTCTCTTATTTATGTTTAGGTTTAATGCTTTATGGTTTGCACAGGTAAGATCCACTAATCAGGATTTATCCCAATTCTGTTTAATTCTCTAATCGACTTCTATATAACTAAAGGATACAGACCCCACCCCTGCCCATCCCCTTGAAGGGAGGGGAATTGCCAAAGCCAACCTATCTACAGCGACTCCCCTCCCTTGTAGAGAAAGGGAGTTGCTGTGCATACACACGGCGGTAGCCCCTCCCCTCCCTTGTAGGGGAGGGGTTGGGGGTGGGGTCAGTATTGTTATTATCCATATTTGTTTTCGTCTTATTCGAGAAGTTGGCTGCAAAGATAATGACTTTTCCTAAAACTTCCAAATTTTCCCGTCAAAATCTTGTCAAATGGCGGATGTTGTTTATTCGTAAGCATTTCACTTTCGAGGATATGACGCAGGGGTGTTCCGTACTTGATTTGCTGAAAGTGGCATAGATAGGAAGCCATCAAGCAACAGATAAAATGTGGCCGCCGATGCTCACGCACCAGCGGCCAACCTTGAAACATTTTTTAGTCTTAGCGGCGGTTATCTTCGCAGACCACACATAAAGCCGCCATTATTAACTTTTAAATAAACATTATGATCACCCCCCTCTTCAGGGGGATGTCTTTTCTACGGCCAAAGGCCGTTTAGAGGTTATTCCTCATCGTCGTCGCCCCAGATGCTGAAACCTTGGCGGGACTGCAAGGAGCCGATGTCGTCAACAGTCTCATTGGGTTTAATTGACTCTTGTTGGTTTGACCCACAAATAATCTGCTGTACGGCCACTTCTGTCAGGAGAGTGGCGGGCTGAATATATATCTTTTTCATAATCGTTGTTCCTTTCTTTGTTTATTTACTACTCATTGTTACTTCAGAATCATCTTCTTGCCGTTCACGATGTACAGACCCTTCTTCGGGCTGTCCACGCGCTGGCCGTTCAGGTTGTAGACCTGTTTGGTGCTCTGTGATACTTTTACAGAGGAAATGCCAGTAGCCTCACCGAAGTTGAAGGGCAGATACTCGCGGGCACCGCCACCAGTACTGGTGACTTTAGCAGCAGGCAGATAGACGCGGCCTGCACCCAGCGAACCGCCAGCCCACTTGTAGAAACCAACAGCGGTTCCCTTCTTGGCCAGCACATAACTGCCGTTGTAGTTGTTGGCTGCTGCGCTCACTTCGAGCAGATTGGCAGAAGCATCTTCGGCATCATCGCTGGTGAAGGTCAGCGTAGCCTCGGCATTGGCGACACCCTTCAGGACAACAGGCTCATTGGCGGGAACAACGTCGATGCTGGTCATGGTGACACCGGCGTCCTCGTCGGCAGCGGTCACGATGTAGGCCGTAGCACCGCTCACGGTGAAGTTCTCAGTAGCGACAAGGGTCTTGTAGCCGTCGGCGCTCAGGGTCACAGTCTGCGTATTGCTGGGAGTACCGGCAACGTAGCGGTAGATCTGAGGCTCAGAACCAGTTGTAGAATTGGAAGCATAGCAAGCAAACAAGGGAGAACCATTATTAGGATTATATTTCAGCCAGTTGCGGGAATATGTTCCTTGGAACACTATGGTCGCAGTACCATCATTTGCAATGGTTATTGAAGCCTTACTATTATCATTATTAGCTACTCCCCCAATGCTGGTCTTCAAATAATTAGAAGAACTGCTCGCGGCGTAAAGATAGTCATTACTTGTGCTTGTGCCGACGTTAAAGTACCAGTCATCAGTATCACCTTCCAGTATTATAACCTGAGTGTCATCTGCTGCAGTAATGGTTCCGTCGCTATTGACAGTAATGGTTGTTGCACCACGATTATTTGACTTTTGCTCTGTAGACATTGCCACTGCGTCATCAGCATAGGCAATGATAATCTGGTCGCCTTCAGCCAGCGTTGAGGCATCGGTCACCAAGACATAATAGCCTGCTGAAGAAGCTGGGGAAACTGGATCTACGCCCTCATTCTCAGTCACGGTAAGTGTGTAACTGGCGCTACCAGCAGCATAAGTTGCTGTCTCATCAGTTGCTGCAGTAATGGTAGTGGTGCCAGTGCCTACTATCGCAACAGCACCAGTAGCGGCATCAACGGTGGCGACATCAGTATCGCTGCTCCCATAAGTCGCAGGTGCATCAGTTACCTTTATCAGCGTGGGGGCGGTGAAAGTAGCATAAATGTCGCAAGTGAATGTGGTGGTCTCGCCAAACGACAGACCAGCAGCGGTCTTGTTGCTACCAGCAGCAAAAAACACCTCAATCTTCGTGATTTGAGTGTTGTGGCTTGATGTAACCTTCAGCGTGTACTGAGTACCCGCTGCCTGATAATTATCATCAATCTCATAAGTGTTTGTTCCTGTGACACCCTGAGTCTCTTCGCTGACAGCAACATCACCAACAAATATGTTCTGTTTTGTGGCAGCAGAAGCACCGGATCTTCCCGTTACTACAATCTTTTCAACTGCGCTGCTGTAGGTGGGGAAGTTGAGGTAGGCACCGGTCTTGCCCATCATAAAATAGCCGCCGTTCATCTTGAAGTTTGCGCCACCTTCACCAGTAAAGCTTACTGTTCCATCGGTAAGGGTTCCATTGCTTACAGACCAGTCAGTACCAGTAAAGTCATAGGTTACATCGGCATCAGCTGCCCACGCAGAACTTGCTCCCATCAGCACTACAGCCACGAGGAGCACAAGTTTTGTAAGTAATTTTTTAAGCATAATTGTTAATAATTTAAGTTAATATAAAAAGGTTTGTTGTTTTGTCTATCAAAAAGATTTGTTGTTTTGTTATTCTCTCTATCAAAAAGGTTTGTTGTTTTGTCTATAAAAGGGTTATCAGTACGTCTGGTGGATGGTGTCGGCCCAGGCCGTATCGCAGCCGATGGCAAAGGAGTCGGCAGGGTAGGCGGTGCTGTCGTGGGCGGCACGGGTGACGGAAGTTGGAGGGGGTGAGGGGTCGTCGGTACTGCAGGCAGCGAACTGGGCAGCGGCGACCACAAAAAGAGCCCGGCTCATCGTGCCCAGGAGGGGCATAACGGGTCGGACAGGGTCAGAAAAGCGGCGAAGACTCAGGCAAGGAGAGGATTTACCCCCCCTATTAACGCGCTGGTAATCAGCAAGTTACGTCCATTGTGTGCCTGTTTCTTCATTGCTTGTGTGCATTTATTTCTGGGCTGTGCCACCGTCTTCTGGCGCACATCCCCAGCATTTCAGTCTGCAAAGTTACAACTATTTTTTGAAATGGCCAAAGAAAAGGGCGTAAAAATTTGCCTCCCCGCTTTTTCCCACTTTTGATTCCTACTTCTATTATATATAACTATAAAATATATAAATGTTACATGTTACGTGCAACGTTTTTCCGCTTCCTGTCTTCCCACAGGGGAAGAGCGAAAAAATGTGCGGAAAAAGTTGCGCACATCAAACAATTTCACACCTCCCCTTCCTTGCGAATCATGTCCTTACCTCAGTTCGGGATAAGAAAGTTGTGTAAAAATTTGGTAATCACAAAGATTCTTTGTACCTTTATAGGTGATTTCCAGTTACTTATAAAGCTGGGCAAGGAAACCATTATGATTACCGAGTACAAAATTACAGAAATTTTCTGTGCCGTGGATGAATTTTGCAAAGAATTTGACAGGCAGATTGACAAAAAGTCTCTGATGTCCTCCGATGGCAGGGTTCGCCGCTACCGCAAGGCATCGCTCTCAGACAGCGAGATCATAACCATTCTGATCATGTTCCAGTTCGGTTCCTTCTGCAACTTCAAGCACTACTACCTGTTCTTCATCTGTCAGCATCTGAAGTCCGATTTCCCCGATGCCGTGTCCTACAATCGCTTTGTGGAGTTGCAGAGCCGTGTGTTCTTCCAGATGATGTTCTTCCTGAATCTCTCCGCCTTCGGACGCTGTACGGGCATCAGCTTCGTGGACTCCACGATGGTCCCCGTCTGCCACAATCTGCGC
>JAGCZA010000048.1 GCA_017960525.1 Prevotella sp. | reverse complement strand
GGCCTGAAGATGCCGATGATTGGCCTAGGAGTCTATAATATCTCTGAGAGGGAAACCCAGAGGGTTGTTGAAAATGCCATATCGATAGGCTATAGAAGCATCGACACGGCTGCTATGTACTACAACGAGAAAGGTGTTGGTAATGCAGTTCGGACATGTGGCGTTCCTCGTGAAGAACTGTTCATCACGACAAAGATATGCGATTCATGCTATACGAAGGAGGAAACATTGCGTACAGTTGACCATTCCATGAAGCAGCTGGGGCTTGACTATGTCGATTTGATGCTGATTCACTGGCCTGTAGGCAATCCAACCGTCATGTGGCACACGCTCGAAGAACTCTATGAGCAAGGCGTGTTCAAGGCTATAGGGGTGTCAAACTTCTATCCCAACACTTTTCCGAAGGTTGTGGATGATGCAAAGGTGATGCCTGTAGTGAACCAGTGCGAGACCCATGTGCTCTATCAGCAGCGGAAGATGCTGGAATACCTGAAGCCTTACAATGTAGCACTTGAAGCTTGGAGTCCGCTGGCAGAAGGCAGAAATAGCATTTTCAAGAACAAAGCACTGGTTAGTATTGGCGAAAAATATGGCAAAACATCTGCTCAGGTAGCCTTGAAGTTCCTGATCCAGAATGGTATTATCATCATTCCCAAGACTACCCACAAGGAAAGAATGGTTGAGAATATCGATCTCTTTGACTTTACGCTGTCAGATGACGACCTTCAAGAGATTCGCCTACTTGATACAGGTAGGAATGTGACAGGCTGGCCATCGGATGCACTTAAATACAATCCTAAAAGCAAATGATGGTGATTTCTGGCATTTCTGGCATGATTTAAAAGCCCAGTTCCCTGGTAAATAGGAACTGGGCTTTAATCTGCTGCATTTCCATGCATTTCACAGTCGCTTAATCAGTTTTGCAGGGATTCCCCCCACGACGGTATTCGGTTCAACGTCTTTAGTCACTACGGCTCCTGCCCCGACAATGGCATTCTCACCAACGGTGACACCAGGAAGAATCGTTGCACCAGCGCCTATCCAGCAGTTGCGTTTCAGTACCACAGGTTTGCAGGTCAGTATCTGGTGCTCTTCTGGGTCGTGGTTGTTGGAAATGAGTTGGGTGTTGGCTGCCACCAGCACATCGTCCTCGATGGTGATGCCACCGGCACTCATAAAGAGCGAGTTGGTCTGTATAACTACATTCTTGCCTATCTTCACGTTCTTTCCACGCACGACCGACGTGGGAGCCATCAAACGGCTTCCCTCGCCAAACTCACCGAAGATTTCGTGAACCAGTTCGTCGTAATCTTTGGTAAAGGGCATGGTGTTGTTCAATTTGAAGCAGAGCTGAACCTCCTTTACGCCTTGCGCCTGCTCCTCTGGAGTCAGCTTGCGCATGTCAATCCTTATTTCTTCCATGTTCTAATCTAATAGTTACAGACACATTCTGAAAATCTTCTCAACATCGGCAGGAGTCAGGTCGGTGAATCCGTGTAGAATGCCTTCTGCGCCACAGGCCTTGCGTGCCATTGCCGCGAAGTTCTTGTCGTCGATGCCGAGATCGGAAAGTCGGCTCTTCAGTCCGAGCGTCTCGAAGTAGAAGGTTTCGAGGGCTTTGATGGCGGCCTTAGCCCCTTCCATTACGGGCAGCGAAACATCCACTCCCATGACGTTCACGCCGAAGCGCTGAATAATGGGGGCTGTCTCCTCGTCGAGCACGTAGGTGAGCCAGCGGGGGTGGAGGATAGCTAATCCGTGCCCATGAGTAATATCGTAGAATGCCGACAGCTCGTGCTCCATCGCATGGCAGACGGTGGCCTGGAAGAATCCCTCGAAGAGGAAGTTGTTCAGTGCCCACGACGATGCCCACATCAGGTTGGCGCGAGCCTCGTAGTCGTCGGGCTTGGCCAATGCCACGGGGGCATATTTCACCACGGTCTTCAGCACCTCCTCCTGTATGCGATGCAGCATGTCCATCGTAGGGTGCTTGGTGAAGTAGCACACGTCGAACACATGCGCCATGATGTCCACGCTGCCGCAGGCCGTCTGGTAGGGGCTCACGGAGAAGGTGTTCGTGGGGTCGAGGAACGACACGTCGGGATAGTTGTCGGGACCGAAGTAGCCCAGCTTCTCGTTGGTCTCCATGTTGCTGATTACGCAGCCGCCGTCCATTTCAGAGCCAGTAGCCGAAAGCGTCAGCACGGTGATGATGGGCAGCGACTCGCTGACCACGGCCTTCTCTGTGATGAGGTCCCACACGTCGTCGCCCTCATATTTGGCAGCGGCAGCAATAGCCTTCGTGCAGTCGATGGTAGAACCGCCGCCCACGGCCAGCAGCACGTCGATGCCCTCCTGCTTGCAGATAGCTGCACCCTTGTTTACCGTCGTGTGACGCGGGTTTGGCTCTACGCCGGACAGTTCAAACACACTGGCTCCGGCCTTCTGGAGTTCGACCATCACCTTATCGTACAAGCCGATTCTCTTGATGCTGCCGCCGCCATAGACCATCAGCACCCGCTTACCGAAACGTGCCACTTCCTCATGCAGGTGACACATCTGCTCCTTACCGAAATACACCTTGGTCTTGTTCTCAAATACAAAGTCTCTCATATTTCTTACCTTTTATTTAAGGGATGTTCTATAAATTAAGTTATTAATAACCAATAAGTTACTTGCATAATTCAAGAAAAAGTCGTACCTTTGTGGTATAAATCAGACGAAAAGATGGATAAACCGACAATATACCGCAAACCGATGGGCGAAAGC